>NZ_PYCI01000060.1:0-36779 GCF_003015105.1 Chroococcidiopsis sp. CCALA 051
TCTAGGATAGCTAGGGGTCGGGAGTTTTAGGGGCGGGTTTTCAGCATACCTATCGAAGAGCAAACAATTCTACGGTTAAACCCGCCCGTACAGGGGAGTAGGAGAATTGTAAAAAATTTGTCATTAATTACACAATACCAATTACCCTGCGCGATTTATGTCTTAACTTCTTGGCGGTTTTTATCGCTTTTTACAATTAGTAAGCAGTTTCTGCCGTCAGCAGCCCGTTCGTATACGACTCGATCTGCTAAGCGCCGCAATAGAAACCAGCCATAGCCTCCTTCTTGTAAGGTTCCTGGTTTAGGTTCGGCAATTGCATCGGGGTTAAAAGGCTGACCCCGATCCCAAATTCTAATCTCAATGCGATCGCTCCATAATAACAGATCGATATCTATTGCCGTTTCTCGCGGTAGGGCTTGATGAGCGTGTCTGACCGCATTCGTAAATCCTTCTGCTAAAGCTAAATTTAAGCGATATAGTTGACCCTCAGACCAAGGTATTTGACCGCTATGTTGAAGACAAAAATCTTCAAACCAGTCTTGTACCTGGTTCAGTAACTTTAAATCGCTACACACCCTCAGATGATTTTGCTCCAACATGCCACGGCTTGACCGCGATCCGATGTTAATTGCTTGCCAACTCAATAAATGTTTACTTATTCTTTTTTTATTCTGTAATCGCGACTACTATCAAGTCTCTGTAACTAAAATTGACACCTGTTAACGTTTCTCATTCGGTAGATCCACTTTTTGAGAAACCCACAGGTGTCAAGACAAATCTGTACTTAATACACTTGATTAAGTGCAGAACTGAACAATTAGAACAGACCGAAAGTGAAAGATTTGTCAATCGGGAAAGCAGCACCAATACCGAGCCACAAGGTAACTAAAGTTCCAACTAAAAACACAGTTGTTGCGACTGGACGGCGGAAGGGATTTTGGAACTTATTGACACTCTCAATAAATGGAACCAGAATTAACCCCAGTGGTACGGAAGCCATCAGCACGACTCCCAATAATTTATTGGGGACTGACCGCAGAATTTGGAATACTGGGTATAAATACCACTCAGGTAAAATTTCCAGAGGCGTAGCGAAAGGATTTGCTGGTTCGCCTACCATTGCTGGGTCTAGTACGGACAAAGCGACTATACAAGCACCCGTTCCCAAAATTACCACAGGGAAAATATAGAGCAAGTCGTTAGGCCAAGCAGGTTCGCCATAATAATTATGACCCATGCCCTTAGCCAGCTTGGCACGTAATTGAGGGTCGCTCAGGTCTGGTTTTTTTAGTGTTCCCATCTTTAAAGTTGTTCTCCTTTGTTTCAGTTATCAGTTATCGGTTAACAGTTAACAGTGACAACTGATAGCTGTTAACTGCTAACTGTAATTACAACGGACCAGAAATACCTTGCTTGCGGATCATCAAGAAATGCAGCAGCATGAAGACAGCGATCGCCCAAGGTAAGACAAAGGTATGAGCGCTGTAGTAGCGAGTTAGCGTTGCTTGACCTACACTCGAACCGCCGCGCAACAAGTCAGCAATGAGAGTACCGACGACTGGAATCGCTTCTGGTACACCACTAACGATTTTTACCGCCCAATAGCCGACCTGATCCCAAGGTAAGGAGTAACCCGTTACACCAAAGGAAACGGTAATTACTGCCAAAATTACGCCTGTTACCCATGTCAGTTCGCGGGGCTTTTTGAAACCGCCAGTTAAGTAAACTCTGAATGTATGCAAGATCATCATCAGCACCATCATGCTGGCTGACCAGCGGTGAATGGAGCGGATCAACCAGCCGAAGTTTACATCCGTCATGAGGTACTGTACGGAAGCATAAGCTTCAGTTACAGTCGGTTTGTAATAAAAAGTCATGGCGAATCCAGTCGCAAACTGGATTAAAAAGCAAACCAGGGTGATACCACCGAGACAGTAAAAAATATTGACGTGTGGGGGGACGTACTTACTGGTTACATCTTCAGCAAGAGCCTGGATCTCCAAGCGCTCCTCAAACCAGTTGTATGCTTTTGAATCAGTTACCTGTTTACTAAACATCAACCAAAAGTTCCTAAAAATGGATTGCGTCTGTTCAAATTCCCGATTGTCTTTGCAGGGATCGTCTTTTCAAGGTTTCTTAATGGCTGGAAATCCAGTCATTTCGATCTTAATCGCGATCGCGAACAATTTGCTCGTCCAGACTGCATCAGATTCTATAAAAAAAGTAACATAGTCGAGAGGACAGTTGGAAGAAGTCGGAAGTCGGAAGTCGGAAGTCGGAAGTCAGAATTTGCTTGCTCCCTACTCCCTGTCCCCTGTTCCCTAGTTCCACTGATAACTGAGTAATTGATAACTGATGATGTCAAAGCGAATTTTCCAGATCGGAGTTTTGTTGGTCATGCCAATTCTGCTAGCGTTGAGTATTTGGACTCAGCCAGCAACCGCCATCACGGAAGAGCAGAGAGTGGTAGTAGAAGCATGGCGAATTGTCAATCGCGCCTATCTGGACGATACGTTTAACCATCAAAATTGGTCGGCAGTACGGCAACAAGCACTCAAACAACCCCTTGACAACCCAGAGTCAGCATATACAACAGTCGAGAAAATGCTGGCAAGTTTGAACGAGCCTTTTACTCGCTTTTTACGACCAGAACAGTATCGTAGTTTACAAGTTAATACTTCTGGCGAACTGACAGGTGTAGGACTGCAAATTGCCCTCAATTCCAAAACAGGACAGTTAGAGGTCGTAGCACCAATTGCTGGTTCTCCAGCGGAAAAAGCAGGTATTCAATCTCGCGATCGCATTCTCAAAATCGATGGTATCCCGACTACCCAATTAACTCTTGATGAAGCAGCAGCCAAAATGCGGGGTCCGGCAGGTAGTAAAGTCCTGCTGATAGTAGAACGGGATGGTTCGCCAAAAGAAATCCAAGTAGCCCGCGATCGCATTGCTGTCAATCCCGTAGTTGCCCAACTCCAAACCTCACCTAGCGGAGCAGAGATCGGCTACATACGCCTGATTCAATTTAATGCCAACGCCACAGCAGAAGTTGCCCACGCGATCGCCAATTTAGAAAAACAAGGTGCTGACGCATACATTTTGGATTTACGCAATAATCCTGGAGGCTTATTGCAATCGGGAATTGAAATTGCCCGTCTGTGGTTAGATGAAGGCACAATCGTCTATACGGTTAACCGCCAAGGTATCCAAGGAAATTTTGAAGCTTTTGGCTCGGCATTAACTCACGACCCCCTAGTCGTCTTAGTCGATCGCGGTACGGCTAGCGCCAGTGAAATTCTCGCTGGAGCGCTGCAAGACAACGGACGAGCAAAAATTGTTGGTGAAAAGACGTTTGGTAAAGGCTTAATTCAATCTTTGTTTGAATTATCGGATGGCTCGGGTATGGCTGTTACCGTTGCCAAATACGAAACCCCAAATCATCGAGACATTCACAAGCAGGGCATTGTCCCAGATCTTAACGTAGCGACCGATCGCCTCAGTCGCGACCAAATCGCCACGGCAGCAGATCCACAATATTTAGCAGCAGTAGAATTATTGGACAATACATCAACAATTGCTAAAAGTGACAAGTGATTTGTTGGTAGTTGGTAGTTGGTAGTTGGTAGTTGGTAGTTGCGTGGTGCGTGGGGTGTTGCGGGCGGTTGCGTCCGGTTCCTCCGCGTCGGAAGCCGCGTCGTGGTGCGTGGTGTAGAGTTTGTGTTATTCTCTCCCTCAGCTCTCTTATCTCCCTCAGTTCCCTGATAACTGATAACTGATAACTGATAACTGATAACTGGTCGCTGATAACTGATAATAAAGCAGAAGTTGTTAAGCGATCGTGTATGTTGCGACAAGTATCTTTAGGAAAGCTAGGTTTAGTTGTTGGTGGTTTAATTACAATTGTGGGATTCGTTGCCTATTTTATTGATAATCCCACACTCAACCTTGTGGGTTTTTTTTATGGCATTCCCCTTTTATTAGGAGGTTTAGCTTTGACGGCAGCGGAACTGAAGCCAGTGCCATATACTCAACCAACTTCCCCTGAAGTAGTTGCTTTGCGCCAACAGCAAGCTACAGCAACTCAAAATCAAGTCCGTCAGGATATTACCCGCTATCGTTACGGTCAGTCAGCTCATTTAGATACAGCGTTAGAACGGCTGGGACTTGCGCCAACGGATGAAGAAAGACCGATTGTTAAGGGCGTGCGAGAAACGCAAATCGATGGTGCTTATGGGTTGATTTTAGAATTTGATTCTCCTTTCGTGACACTGGAACAGTGGCAAAAAAAACAAGACAAAATGGAAAGTTTTTTTGGTCCTGGGATACGTATTGAAGTCACACAACCTGCTGAAGATGAGATTGAAATAGCAATGATTGCGGCTTCTAGTCAAGGGACTTCCAGCTAGGTGTTAGAACAGTAGCTAACATGATATTTAGCAGGAAGCGATCGAATGCTTGAAGGAATGACGGATGCTATTAACTCTTTTGGATATCTGGGCATCTTCCTGCTAGTCTTAATCGCTCCAACTCCTCCAGAAATTGTTTTACCCTTCGCGGGCTTTTTAGCTGCACAAGGCAAGCTCAGCTTGCCACACGCGATTTTAGCTGGAGTTTTGGGTTGTACTCTATCAATCGTACCTTGGTACTTAGCAGGTAAATACTTGGGCGAACGGCGCTTGAAAGTATTTGCTAGGCGCAACCGTAAGTGGTTAAAACTTTCATTTGGAGAAATAGAGCGAGCCAAACAATGGTTCGATCGCCACGGTGGGAAAACAGTCTTTTTTAGTCGCCCCATCCCCAGCGTCCGCACGTTAATTGCGCTACCAGCAGGTATCAGTGGAATGAGATTGCTACCATTCTTATTCCATGTCATATCTGGTGAGGCGATCTGGCAAACTGCCTTAGCTTACGCTGGATACCTGCTTGGCAGGCGTTATGAAGTCGTCGTTTGGTATACTGCCCCCATTGCCAGAATTTCAATTGCTGTACTACTGTTAGTACTTCTGTTCTGGTTAATTAGGCATAATAGATCGAATAGTTAAACTGCGGTGACGTTAAGCTAGTTTACCAGCGCGATCGCCTGCCAAACACTTACACCCAGCTCCCTACTCCCTGCTCCCTGATGTAGCAGAAATTTGTTGCAAGAAAAACTCTTCCAAAGAAGGACGAGACAAATTCATGCCAACGATCTGCCCGCCGAGAGAACGTAACTTTGTCAGAAAATCGTAGGGCTCGCCGCTAAGTTCGCCTTTCCAAGTCCCATCAGCTTCTACTTGCAAATTAGTTAACCATTGGCGGAGTATTTCTACATCACCACCTTTGCCTTTGACGTGATAAGCATCAGTCGTTCCCAATAATTCATCCAGGGAACCGCTACAAATTAAATTTCCTTGGGATAAGATGGCAACACGATCGCAAATTTGCTCGACTTCAGACAAGATATGACTGTTGAAAAAAATAGTCTTGCCTTGAGCTTTGAGAGAAAGAATAATCTGTCGCATCTGGTAGCGTCCTAACGGATCTAAACCAGACATCGGTTCGTCTAAAAACACCAACTCTGGGTCATTAATCAAAGCTTGTGCCATCCCTACCCGCTGCACCATACCCTTAGAATATTGGCGTAGTTGCTTTTTGCGGGCAGCAATTAAAGGCAGTCCGACTAATTCCAGCAGTTGAGGAATGCGCTGACGTTGAACGCTGCGGGGAATTTGAAACAGTCCCGCTGCCATTTCTAAAACTTCCCAACCAGTTAGATAGTCGTAGTAATAAGCATTTTCTGGTAAATAACCGATGCGTTGTTTGATTGGGCGATCGCCTAAAGGTTGACCTAATAATAAACCTTGTCCGCTCGTGGGGCGAAGAATACCCAATAATAATTTTAATAGCGTTGTTTTACCCGCTCCATTGGGACCTAAAAGACCAAAAGTTTCGCCCCGATATACTGTTAGAGAGCAACCTTTGAGCGAGGGAATTTTCTGATTCATCCAAAAGCCAGTACGGTAAACTTTTCGCAACTGAGAAGTTTGGATGACTGCTGGGCGCTCGGAAGGATTAGATTCAAAAGTAGGCGAATCAGTAGTAACAGTCTTCATCGCGTCAAACTACCTTTGCTCCAAACAAAAATAACAACAGTTATTATGGCTCACTCGATCGCCCAATGCCGACAGCGATCGCACCTATTTCTTTCTAGTTAAGGCTTGGTTTGGCAGGAAGACAAGGGAGACAAGGGAGAGGGGGAGACAAGGGAGAGGGGGGAGAAGAGAGTTAAGTATGGATAAAAATGCCAGATTATATATAAGTAGTAAAAAAAATTAACTTTTGAGGCAATTCATGAACCGCTCGAAAATCGTTGCTATTATCACAGGGGCAATTTCAATCCTATTGGCGATCGCCTATCTCCTCCTCGTACAACTACTAGACTTTCGTGGCGAAATGCAACCAGCACCAGTCAGTCAGTTATCAGCTGTCAGTTATCAGTTGTCGGTGGTAATTGGTAGTTGGTAGTTGGTAGTTGGTAGTTGGTAGTTGTCCCCCTTGTCCCCCTCAGCTCTCTTCTCTCCCTTGTCTCCCAATTAACGGGGATAATGCTCAAATAGATAACTCTCAGCCTCCGTGCGATCGCGGATAATTCCATCTAGGGTGGCAGCAAGTATATCGTCGAGAATTTGACGATATTGAGGTCCTGGTTTGTATCCCAATTGTTTCAAGTCGTGACCGTTTAATGGTGGTTGGACGTTAGCCCACTGAGTGACGTATTGCCAGACAAGCGATCGCACAGGACGAGGACAGCGTAAGGCAATTAGAATTAGCATCGGTAGGTCGTATTGCCGCAACAAGTCAAATACTTGACTGGGTAGCCGACAGGAAGGCAAAACCGTCAAGACTCGCTCTTGTGCCTGTTGCAAGTGGCGTAAACGATTGATACTGTCATCGGGTAATTGTAAATTTTGGGCAACGCGATCGCGGTATTCTGGGGCAAGATATGCAATGAGAACCTCTAGACGTAACAGCCAAGGAGGGATAGGAACATTTTGACTTTTAACTTTTGACTTTTGACTTTCTCGATTAAATCGTCTCAAACAACGCTCCAAAAACCGCAACTGCTGCCAAAGAGTTTTATCCAGTTTCAAAGTTTCATGCAGGCATTGCAAAGCATCTAAATCTCCCAGTAAACTTAATGCTGCTTGCCAGTACGGTGCTTGCAAAATGTATTTCAGCTCATTTTTCAATCGCGTTTGTAAGGCAGGCGCTCTGGAATTATTGCCTTGGGTACGCTTGTAGATACCGCTATTAATGGCATAGCGAATATAATTTTCTGTCTGAGGTTCGATCGCAAATTCTAAACGAACGGCAAAGCGGACGGCACGATAAATTCGAGTTGGGTCTTCAATAAAGCTGTTGGGGTGTAAAACCCGAATTTGCTTTGCCTGTAAATCGAGCAATCCGCCAAAGAAATCTAACATTTCCCCTGCTCTTGGCGGTGTCAAACGGACAGCAAGGGAATTAATTGTAAAGTCGCGCCGATACAAGTCTTGGCGAATCGAACTCGCTTCTACTTCAGGATTGGCAGCAGGATAGGGATAAAATTCGGTGCGTGCGGTGGCAATATCAATCCAAAGCGAGCCGAAAATAGGGTCTTTGTGCCACAACAACGCTGCTGTTTGAAACACCCCGTGAATTTCGAGCCGAGCAGCAGGGTAAAGTTGCTGAAGGGCGCGTGCTAACTCCACTCCCGCCCCTACATCAGCGGCGCGATGAAAGCCATCGACAACTAAATCGATATCTTGTAGATATAGGGGTGCTGCATCGTTCTGTTTTGCCAACAGTAAATCGCGCACTCCTCCCCCAACCAAGTACAAGTGCCAACCTCTTTGTTCTGCTTGGGCAGAGGCTTGAGTCAACAATTCCCAAAAAGGTGCGGCAAGGCGATCGCTCAACAATCTCAAGAATGCCGCAGGTGGAATAATCCCAACAGCATTCCCTCTTACCCCTAGCTCCTCGCTCCTCGCTCCTTCCTGATGCAATTCCCGCAGTACGTCGGTACGGGTGACGATGCCACGCAATTCTCCGTCTTGCAACACTGGCAAGCGTCCGATATCATATGTCACCATCAACGCTTGAATTTCTGGCAAGGTCGTTTCTGGAGTAATAGTCTTGATATTTGTCGTCATATACCCCTTGGCGGGTGCGTGACTGAAGCCGTGGTGCAGGGCAATATCAATATCGCGGCGAGAAATAATTCCTACCAACTTGCCTGTAGGATCGACCACGGACAATCCAGAGTGACCGTAACGCAGCAAAATCCGCTGTGCCTCGGCAATAGTTGTATCTGGGCGGATCGTGCGGACGGGGGATGACATTAATTCCCTAGCTGTCGGCGGATGGGGAATCGTAGCTTTGAGTCGGTCTACCAAGTGTTGTAAAGTTGCCTGTCCATCAACACCCCGTAACGAGAGAGACGCAGCTTGAGAATGTCCCCCACCACCGAGGGGCTGAAACAATTCATTCAGATTTGTCCCAGGAATTTGCGATCGCCCAATAACTGTCAGCCTTTCTTCGCCACTGTCTCCCAAAGCATACCTTGCCCCCAGTAGGACGGCATCGCTTTCGGTCAATTCCATTAGTCGTGCTGCCAAGCTAGATAATCCAGATACATAACCTGGAGTTTTTAGCAAGACCCAAGTGACTGTATATCCCCGCAAGCGATCGCAGTGGAAGTTATCCAGTGCCTCAGTTAATAACGCCTGTAACTGCGGCGAAAACCCAGGATCGATGTAATCCCGCACGACATGCAAGCTAGTTCCTTGCTGCATCAACCATGCTAGAGCCAATGCATCGCGATGGTTGGCTTGGTCAAATGACAGCGATCCCGTATCGACGTGGATGCCTAACGCCATCACAGTTGCTTCAAACGACGTGATTTCCACCTGCTGAGCTTGTAATTCTTCGACAATTAGCGTCGTGGTCGCTCCCACATCAGCAATATGAGTTGCCGTAGCCGAAATATCGCGATCGATCTCTAAGTGGTGGTCGTAAACAACAATCTGTTCGATTTGGGGCAAATCCAGCCACTCCGCCGCCACACCCAAGCGATCGCGGTGTTGTGTATCGACGACAATCAGCGATCGAATTTGTTTTGGATTCACAGAACGACGCTCGATCAATGCATATTCGTCCCGATGCAGTGCCAAAAAATCCTTTACCGCTGGATGACTACCACCCGTCAGCACGATCTTCGCTCCCGCCCACAGCCGCGACAGCCCCACAGCCGCCCCCAGAGCATCAAAATCTGCTGTTGTATGACACAAGATGAGATCCATTGGTGAGGAGATGAGACAGACAAGGGAGAGGGGAGAGACAAGGGAGACAAGGAGGCTATTCTAGTCACCAGTCACTAGCCACTAGCCACTAGCTGGTCACTGATAGCCCACTCCCTATATTGTGCCAATTTCTGATAGGTTACATATAGGTTATAAGCAAAATTAGCAAGCTTTAGGCTTAATCTAGATCTATTCTGGTTTGTTGCTGTGTAGGGAGACATACTGATGTTATCTGCTCTGTTTCAATTGGCTTTAGTTGCCTTGGTATTCTTGTCCTTTGCTTTGGTAATTGGCGTTCCCGTGGCTTACGCTACTCCCCAAAATTGGGTGGAATCAAAAAGGCTGCTTTGGATCGGTTCGATCGCCTGGTTCGGTCTAGTGATCGTCATCGGTGTTTTGAACTTTTTGGTTGTATAAGCAACTTGAGGCGATCGCCCTTGTCGATCGTCGCGATTGACAAGCAAGCGATCGCTATTTTGTAGAGACTTACACCCATATGTCTCTACGCTGACAACTGACAACTGACAACTGACAACTGACAACTGACAACTGATTTAGTAATGACAGTTTTCGAGGGAACTTTTACTCAGACAGAACCTTTACGGTTTGCGATCGTCATCGGTCGGTTTAACGATTTAGTGATTGGTAAGCTGTTAGAAGGATGTCAAGATTGCTTGAAACGTCATGGCATCGATCCGAATCCTCACGGCAGTCAAGTCGATTATGCTTACGTCCCTGGTAGTTTTGAAGTGCCAATTGTGGCGCGACAATTAGCATTATCTCATCGCTATGATGCCGTGATCTGTCTTGGAGCAGTCATTCGCGGTCAAACTCCCCATTTCGATTATGTTGCGGGAGAAGTAGCTAAGGGCATTGCTGCGGCAGGATTTCAAACTGGCGTACCAGTCATTTTTGGTATTCTGACTGTAGACTCGATGCAGCAAGCTCTGGAAAGAGCCGGAATTAAGAGCAACAAGGGTTGGGACTACGCCATGAACGCGATTGAGATGGCTAGCTTGATGCGGCAACTACATTCCGATATTACTGTAGAATCCTACAACAATAATTCTCAATCCTTGCCCCCTGCATCGCTGAAAAGTGCCATTGCTAACGAGCGATCGCCAATTACAGAAAGTGGCGAGTGACAATGCAGGAGTGGCAAGTGAAAAATGCTACTCCATACTCTCAAAAATGCTGGGTAGCGTTAGTTATATGCGCTACCTTTTTTGTCTAGTAGAAATCCTCCAATCGAGGTATATCAATAAGTTGAAATTAGGTTAAGTTCGTGGCAGTTGAAGTCTTTGCTTTGAGCCGATCTCCAGCACACATATTGGCATTAATTTAATGACAAACTACAAGCCAGTAATGTACGCTATCAAACATAAGTTTTCAGTTTGTAGTTCAGACTAAATTAGGTAGCACAAATGCGAGGAAACACAATTGGTATTGAGTTAGAACCAGAAGATATAGAGTTATTGACAAGAATTGAACGGGAAACAGGTAAGTCAATTCACCAACTCACGGGTGAAGCTATTAGAAATACTTATATTAAAAGATACGATAGCGATGGCGATGGTGGTACTGCACTCTTAGAGGCGATAGACAAAATTGGCAAACAAGTACAGCAAGTCATGGTAGCTGTAGAAAGACAGCGCCAGGAGATCGAGCTATTTTCAGGCAGCTCAAAAAACCACTTGCGACAATCTACCCCCCCCCCCGCATAGTATTTATACCTAGTACTGAAAGCTAGAAGGGAGAAGTCGTAAGTCGTAAGTCGTAAGTAGAGAATTAACTGCTCCTGCTCCCCACTCGCTGATAACTGACAACCTCGCAAAAAAACTTGACAAACTCAGCCAAATCTGAGATATTAATAAATGCGCAGTAAATTGCGGGTATAGCTCAGTGGTAGAGCGCAACCTTGCCAAGGTTGATGTCGCGCGTTCGAATCGCGTTACCCGCTTAAAGTAACTTGAACAGTAGAAAAGATTTAGAACGAATAAGTTAATTAAATAATCGCTCTGCCTAGAGTCAAAGCGACTTTTATCTATTCTAGAATCTCAGATAGGAGGGAAAACCTACTAACCTCGCGTTGCGTTAAGCAACAAGCAATCTGAGTCGAACCCAAATAACTTGATGTTCGGAAAATGTAATGGAAAGCTGAGAATTATTTGGTTAGACTTAGAAAGTATTATGTAAACTCGTAGGAAAGCCACATTTTGGTTCTACGGCGGCTCGTGCAACCTCAAAAGACCCAAAAAATCGATCTGAGTGTAGATTACCCTTGTCCCTGTCGCCGACACGGGCGATTAATTCCGATTACGCTGACAGAAGCGTTTGGTTGCGATCGCTGTCAGCAACTCTTCGTTGTGGAAGAAAACGGGTATGTATTAGAACAATTATCCACCAGCTACCCCTACAAGAGAGCATGGCGCTGGCTGGGCAATCGCTGGAGCGTAGCTAAACCACGTTTGGGACAGAGCTATCTTCCAGTAGCACTATTAGTAGTGTTTGGGCTGCTAATTTTTTGGTTGCCTTTGGCACTGCGATCGCCACACCATGCCAGTATTCTAGTATGGGCATTAGTAGCAGTACTGCTAGCAGTACTGCCAGCACTAATGGTCTGGCTGATTTACAGACGTTAAGTCGATGACAGGTGACACATCTCATATTCACTCAGGCTTGGTCGCTACTGCTCGTCGCGCCTACGGAGCTTCCCTAAAACTAGGAATTAGTAAGGGGGCAGACCGCAGTCGTGCCGTGCAAAAAATGGCAGAAGCACTCAAGCAATCTTTCGATGACATTTTGGAAGCAAACACTTTGGACTTGGAAGCTAGTCGCGAAATGGCAGTGCCAGAATTAATCGTGGATTGGCTGAAGTTGACTCCCGAACGCCTCCAAGCTGCGGTAGAAATTTTGCAACGCCTGAGCGAACTGTCAGACCCTTTGCGACGGATTAGAAATGCTGACTACCAGCTTGCCGATTCTCAAACTTACTGCCAGCTCATGCCGTTGGGAACGATCGCTTTAGTTTACGAAGCGTTTCCAGAACTTGGGGCGATCGCCGCAGGACTGTGTATCAAAACTGGTAACAGCCTCATTCTCAAAGGTGGAGGAGAAGCCAGTCACTCTAATGCTGCTATTGCCAAGGTTCTGCAAATTGCCTTAGAGGAAAGCGGAATGCCTTCCGGTTGTCTGGAAAGAATTGAGATAGAGGAAGGGAGCTTAACACAGGAATTAATTACCCAAGACCAATACATAAACCTCGTTATTCCCTACGGTCGCCCCAGCTTAGTTCAGCAAGTCGTGCGACAGTCCACCGCCCCAGTTTTGAAATCGGCGATGGGGAACTGTTACCTTTACTGGTCGCTATCTGGCAGCATCGAAATGATGCGCTGGACGATTTTAGACAGTCATGCTAGCGAACCCGATCCGGTCAATGCGATCGAGAAAGTCTTGATTCACCGCACAACCAACCCCTCGTCCCTCGTTACCCTGTGGAACAGCTTGCAAGAAAAAGGTTTTCAAATTAGAGGAGATATCGCCTTAGTCGAAGCATTTCCCCAGCTACAACTGGCGAAGGACTCTGAGTGGAGTCAATCATATTTAAACAAAACAGTAGCTTTTAAGGTAGTAGACAACTTAGAAGCAGCAATTTCGTGGATCAATCGTTATAGTAGCGGTCACGCCGACTGCATCGTTACTGAGTCCTATCAAGAAAGCCGTCACTTTGCTTTGCGGGTAAACAGCGCCTCCACTTATATCAACGCCTCCCCGCGCTTTTGCCGCAATCCCGCCCGAGGAGAGTCAATATTTCTAGGGATGTCAAATCAAAAAGGACATCGCCGAGGACTGATTAGCCCCGAAAGCCTGACGACGGTAAAGCATATCGTGCAGGGGAATAGTAGATTTTAGTGGCTGGTGGCTAGTGGCTAGTGGTTAGCGGTTAGAGACAGATAGAGTGGCTAGTGGCTAGTGGCTAGTGGCTGGTGCTTAGCGGTTAGAGACAGATAGAAATGAAAAGGTAAGCAAGGAGATGGACTACAAGTAGCACTCCAGCTACAACTCTCACTCACATCTGTTAAGGAAGAATTTTATTCACTAGCCGCCAGTCACTAGCTACTAACCACTACTTTTCAGCCAGCTTCACATTTTTAGCCAAGCCAAGAGCTTGTAGCAAGCAGATCGTCATCCAGGTGAGATCGACTTCCCACCACTCTAAGCCGTGTCGGGCAGAGTATTGAAAGGCGTGGTGGTTGTTGTGCCAGCCTTCGCCAAACACCAACAGGGCTACCCACCAACAGTTAGTCGAGCGATCGCCGGATTCGTGGCTGCGATAGCCAAATTTGTGCGTGGCGCTGTTGACTAACCAGGTGCAGTGGTAGACAAATACAACTCGCACGAAAATTCCCCAGACGACAAACGACCAGCCACCAAGTAACAATAGGACGACACCCAGAGCGATCTGGATGAAAATCATATTTTTTTCTAGAAATTGATAAACTGGATCGCCAGCAATATCTTTTGTAAAACGAGCAAGATCTAATTCAATCGGTCTGCGATAAATTAACCAGCCGATGTGACTCCACCAAAAACCTTTGTTAGAGTCGTGGGGATCGGGTTCGGTATCGGAGTAAAGATGATGGGCGCGGTGCGTCCCTACCCATTCAATCGGACCTCCTTGACAGGCAAGTGTCCCGCAAAAGACCAAGAAATACTCCAGCCATTTTGGAGTCTGAAAGCTGCGGTGGGTGACAAGACGGTGAAATCCCAAAGTAATTCCCAAGCCGCCAGTAAACCAGTAAAGAAATAGGGCAACACCAACTGCTTTCCAGCTGAAGTTGCTAGGGAGTAGAGCAAATAAAGCTCCAAAATGCAAACCAATAAAGAATAGGGTATTGACCCAGTTGATTGTCGGTTTGGTTGGTGTAGCAATCGTCATGCGATAACCTAAATTCAAAAACTTGCGCCCGATCTGCCAGAATCAAAGATCCACTCATAACTGAAAGCGATAAATTTGACAATGAACAGCTACGAACAGCTGCAACTAGCAGAACAGGCACTATCTCCGATTTTTTCTGGAATTGACGCTCAGGTCAAGCAAAATCTTCAACGAGTGCTGAGTGCCTTTCGTCACCAGCGGGTGGGGGCGCATCATTTTGCTTCTGTCAGCGGCTACGGTCACGACGATCTTGGTCGTCAGACGTTAGATCGGGTGTTTGCCGAGGTGATGCAAGCAGAAGCAGCAGCAGTGAGAGTCCAGTTTGTTTCTGGAACTCACGCGATCGCCTGTGCTTTATTTGGCGTGTTGCGTCCGGGGGATGAGATGCTGGCGGTTGCAGGTGCGCCCTACGATACGCTAGAAGAAGCGATCGGGCTGAGGGGCAGCGGGCAAGGCTCCTTAATCGAGTTTGGCATTAATTATCGTCAACTGGATCTAACCGTAGCAGGAACTATTGATTGGCAAGCGTTAGAAACAGCAGTGAGCGATCGCACCCGTTTAGTCTCGATCCAGCGGTCTTGCGGTTATTCCTGGCGTTCTAGCCTTTCCATTGCCGAGATTGAAAAGATCGTCCACATCGTCAAACAGCAAAACCCGAATACAGTTTGTTTTGTCGATAACTGCTACGGCGAATTTATTGAAGACAGAGAACCTACGGCGGTCGGTGCGGATTTGATGGCGGGGTCTTTGATTAAAAATCCTGGTGGCACGATTGTCACGGCTGGCGGCTATGTCGCAGGGAAAGAAGAGTTCGTAGAAGCAGCTACCTGTCGCCTCACAGCCCCAGGAATTGGTAGTGCTGGCGGGGCAACATTCGACCAGCATCGACTGATGTTTCAGGGACTATTTCTCGCTCCACAAATGGTAGGAGAGGCGATGAAAGGAAATCACCTGACTGCATACGTGTTCGACAAGTTAGGATATTTGGTGAATCCCGCCCCACTGGTTCCGCGTCGAGACACGATTCAAGCAGTTCGATTAGGTTCGCCACAAAAATTAGTGGCTTTTTGTCGGGCAATTCAGCAAAACTCGCCCATCGGTTCTTATCTCGACCCCGTACCCGCCGAAATGCCTGGTTATGAGAGCGAGTTAGTCATGGCTGGGGGGACGTTTATTGATGGCAGTACCTCGGAATTTTCGGCTGATGGTCCTTTACGGGAGCCATACGCGATCTTTTGTCAAGGGGGTACTCATTGGACGCACGTGGCGATCGCCTTAGAAGCTGCGATTGAGGCAGTAGGAGCTGCCAATTAATCTACAATCGGAGTGTATAGAACGTCTACCCAGTAATTGCTACTTTTATATGTTTGGCTGGGGAAGCTGGAGTTACCGTATTTATACACGCCATTATTACCATCAAGAAATTGCAAACCAGAATTGCTCATAGGGCTGGCAAAGTGATTCAGCGTGTAAGCGTAGTTACCTTTTGGAGCGTGATAGGAAGCTACGTAAATTGCATCTGCCGAGATCCGAATTGGCTGGTCGAATTTAAGTTGTTGCCAGCCAGAAGTTGTTTCGGAAACAAACGTACCGCGTGCGATGAGCTGACCCCCAGCAGTCCATAAAGAGCCGACGTGCGTACCAGTGTTAGTGGCGGCTTTGTAGAACCGAATGCCAGTCACAAAGCCCTCTTTTGTAGCTTTAAACTTTACACCTACCTCTATTGCTCTAGAATCAAAAGTGGCAATAGAAGATGGCGCTACAGAATCATTCCAAATACTTGTTGTTTTAGGTTTGAAGACAACATCTATCCAGTAGTTAGTGCTGTTGTATGACTGAGTTGGAAAACCGCCGCCGTAACCGTAAATGTATGTACTGTTACTTCCAGCTTCACCATTACGCAGAGCGTGTAAAAACCCATTATCTACCCCAGCATTCTCGAAGAATTTTTCGCTGGCGACATATCGCCCAGAGTTGACGTAATAAGAAGCAATATATATTTGTTTCGCCTTAACTGGTATGGGTGGATAGAATTGTACGGTTTGCCAACCTGGAGCAGGTTGCTGTCCTTCAAAAGCCATGCCCGTACCGAGTAATTCTCCAGTACTAGACCAAAGATGAACGAAGTAACCGCTTTCGTTTGCTACGGCTCGATAAAATCTAATTGCCGATACTTCCCCATCTACATCGCTACGGAACTTTAGACCTAGCTCCACAGGTTTAGTATCTTTGTCTACAACTGCATTTAAAGGTGTAGAGTCAGACCAAATAGAATAACTTGACGGTTCGGCTAGAGAGCGCGGAGCGGCGATCGCCAGTAATGCTGTAATGACACTGACACTCGATAATAATAATCTTTTATACATAGTTTTTCCAGTTTTTTATAATTAATACAAGCATCTACAAACGAACAGCTTAAATCGAATTCAAATTGCTATTTCAACTTAGTTTCACCTACTGCAAACTTTCAAATAATCCGTGATGAATTGGATTTTTGATTCTGCATAGTTTTCAAAACAAAGCTGTATAACTTTTCAATGAATCACACTGAAGGTGGCATGGACAACACTAGTATGACTCACTTTTAGGAATTATTAAACTAATTCATAAAGTCCACATTTATTCAGTAATTTTACAGATAGAAAAATAAATATATGTTAAATCTTGGCAAGGTAAATCGATGAGTATCGAAAATTAAATAACGTATGAAAAACTCAAACTCTATCGAATTAACGGAATGAAACTAAATCGTACTGAAGGATGAGAAGAGTAGATTTTGCCACAGCACGACCGCTAATTCTAGTGATGCCGTAATGCAAAATTCCTCGTCCATTATGCGTCATTCTACCCAAACTAAATTGGATTTTAATATTAGAGTTAGTATGGCGATCGAATTGTTCTAATTTCCACATGAATCCACTCCACGCACCAGTCAGGCGTTGTCGCTCTGCATCAGCTACAACTTCTAATATTTCTACCGTTGTCCCATACGGAGTTTCTAGAAGATTGCGGTCAAGATCGAGTGTGATTCCGGCTAAATCAGATAAAGAATTATTACCTAAAAATACGTATTTATTCCCCTCACGTTTGATTTGTAACATAGACGTTCCTATCTTCTTCATAATTAATTTGTGAGAGAGGCTAAGAAATTCTTGATACTCAGTTTTAGAAACACCAAGCCGAGAATCGTAAGGTAGAGGTTGTCCGGCAGAGGTATTTTTGATTAAGCTCGATAACCATTCACTATCGGATTTTTTTTGTAATGCTATTTTAAATTTCTGGCTCAGTTCGACCAAACGAATTGGTGGTACAATTTGCATCAAATCGACAGTTGTACGATCGCTAGGGATGAGAGCTTCGACATCATATATGGGAATGTTATATAAGTTGATTTTATTTATCTGAGGAGAAGATTTTATGCTTGTATGTGAAATAGCGATCGCCTTGACAACTGTATTTAGATAAAATAATAATCCCGTTACTAAATAGCAGAGCGAGAGATAAGAGATTTTAACTTTTATTTTCATAGAATTAAGTCATATAACTTCACTATAATAATGAGTTTTAGGTCGGCACGATTAGCGATCGCCTCGGTAATATTGACGAACGCGATCGATCGCACTAAAATTTAAAGTTTAGCCGGATCGACTTATTTTTTTTGTAGAAATAACTCGATTTGATAAATACCTATTTTAGATAGACCGAGTTGAATCTATCAGAAATAACAAAATATCCAGTCAAAGGTTTACAATTCTAATTTTGATGCAATAAATCTATTTTTAGATGCGATCGCGTTGAGAAAACATTAGTAACAATATTTAATCAACTATGCGATGAGTATCGAATCACTTCAAAGCTACTGTCTGCGAACTTGACATCAACTGAGTGTATAGAGTATTAGCTTGTGATTGATTCAGATTAGCATCAACAAATCGAAATGCAGAAGTTGCGAGATACGATCTGTTTTGTTCAAACGCGATCCAATGTCGTTGTAATGATTCGGCTGCTACACCTGTAGTATTAGAACCTGCAAAGATATCGAGGACTGTATCGCCTGGTTCTGTCAAAAAATTAATAAAGAACTGGGGAAGTTTCTGCGGAAAACGTGCTGGATGTGCGCCAATCTTAGCTGCTTTACATAATTGGATGTAACGAGAGCCACTTTCAGTATTGGGTATTTGTAATAAATTAGAAGGGATTGCTCCTCCATTATTGTTAGCAAAAGCTTTACCGATATCGTGTCCTGATGGACGTTCTTTTGGTTGATAAAATTTTTCTGGATTCTGAAGTAATTTTTTCATGCGCTCTGAGTAAGGCACGAGTACATTACTCACATTAGCTTTGGGATTATCAGTTTTTGATAACCACCAAATAGTATTGACAGCATCCTTAGTGCGGATCTTGCGTTTATTGACCCACTCAATCGGAGATGGTAATTTTGAGGGATTATACCAAAAAAACTCTTCTGCAAGACGGAAATCTAGCTCGTCGCAAAGTTTAATTAAAATACGGTAATTATAGAGCGATCGCACGGGACGTTTACTTTGATATGCTCCTCCTAAATCGAGGACAAAACTACCGTGTGGTGCTAAGACTCGATAGACTTTTTCACAAAAATTAAATAACCAATTTACATAAGCCTCTTGCTCGACATTACCATAACTCTTTTCACGTTGTAGGGCAAAAGGTGGAGAAGTAATAACTAAATCGATAGAATTGGATTCGAGGCAGTCAAGTAATTCCAAAGCATTACCAACATATGCAGAGCCATAATCAGTATTGTATAAAGGGCAACATAGAAACATATTTACTTTGCTATGAAAACACAATGCGTAACTCATTTTATTTGCAGTCGATAGAATATATTTATGCAACAAGTTGAAATAATTTAGGAAATATCTACTTGTACTTGGCGACTGCGAGTCGTGGAACTATACAGATACAACCTGCCGATCGCGCTGGCAGTGTGCGAAGCGCACCACACAGGTTCAAAAGCTGTAAATTTCCTCAGTCCGCGCCAGCGAACTTCCCTTTGGGAAGCCGCTACGCACTCATATTTGTGTAGTTGGAGTTTGGAACATGGTGCTAGAAAGCTGGCAGCCTCATGATGGTAAACAGGAAGATGCTATTTTACTCTTTAACTTCAATAGCAAGGACGAGGAGAGCGTTGCGCTATTACACCATCTACTTTCTAGGGTGAAAAAAAGTTATCAGCAGTTGGCTGACTTACAATTCCTACCTGTCCGCTTACCAGTACCCGATCTGAAGTTATGGAGTTACTGGTTGGCAGCTCAACTGATTGCACAATGGCGCGATCGCTCGGCAGAGCAAATTGCTGTAGGGACAATTCTCGATCGACTGGGGTTCATCAAGACAGAAAATAGTTATCCCATTGTTACAGCTCTGGATCGGATGGAGCAAGGAACGCTGATTTCTGTAGAGTTGGTGGCGAACGTGAAGTCGATTGACAAATTCGGCTGGCAATCTTCAGATTCTGATATCAAAGAATGGATCGAGCAGAAAGCTGCCGATCTAGTTGAATTTACTCAACGCACATCTTCTTACCCAGCCGACGGCTTCAGAGCGCAATTACAGTCCAATGTGGAAGCAATGCGATCGCAGCACCAAGTTCAGATGCAGGAGTTCTTCAACTCACTACAGCACTCCGGTTCGCGCTCGGTGCTAAGAGTATTAGAAACTTTGAGCGCGATCTTCCAGCGATTAGCAGAGGAATGCGAGGCTCAAAAACAAGAGTTGTTGCAAAAAGCGATGGCAGCGGAGCGCGCTTACAGCAATTTAAAAACCAGAATTGAACCGCGCGATCGGCAATTCGGTCGGCGACAGACTGACTGGGAAGCAGTTGTAGAAGCACTTGCCAAGCGATACTACTTTACATTTAATGCTGAAATTTACGACCGCTTCGGTCAATTAGTTAGCCAGCTCATACAACAGACAGGCGATCGCGTTGCCTCCATAACTCATACAGATCGCTCTCTGACGATTTTGGAAAGTTGGTTTAGCCAACAATGTCCTCAAGAGCCAGTCTTTGCACCTATTTTAAAACAGCGCTTAGAGCAAAAGGTAGACATAATCAAATTACTTAGCGAGATAGAAGCAACAGTAAGCTGTCCTCTGCAAAAATGGCATAGTTTAAGCTGGACTCAAACAGAATTATTGTGTCAGGAAATTTTGATAAAACTGCATCCAGTTTGTATGGAAGTATATATAGAGTGCTACCAATATTTACTAAAAATTAATCGAGCTGAAATTTTAGACCAAAATAGTTAAGCAAATAATTGGTTTTTGTCAAGCAGAAATATGGCTCCAAAACCACCAAAATCATCCATAACTTGTCATAACTGTGGCTATGATGGCAATTCTATTACTGCCATTCGGTGCGATTTATGCAAGCAGCCACTAGAGCTAAATTATGCTTTAAATAGCAATAGTACTATTAGAAATAGTGTATCTAATAGTAAAAAAACAACTCGGTATCGGTTTTATCTCCCTAATACTTGGTTGACATTAGTGTCAATACTATCACTGCTACTGGGAGGAAGCTTGTTCTTTTGGCGCAGTCAAAGCGTTAGCACTCAAAATTTTCAGCGGTTAGGAGATCGGGGTAACTCAAAAGCGATCGCAATTTTGGGCGATACCTTTAGCGGCTACAGTACTTTTCGGAGCGATCGATTGCGGCAAGCACTCAAAGAATTTCAAATTGAAGCGCATTATAAAGATGAATTTAATCAAGCTAGACGCGCTCGACTTTTAAATGAAGGACAAGCCGATTTCTTAGTCACAACTCTAGATCAGTTTTTGAAACAAAAACCCCAAGGGAAAATAGTTGGTTTGATTAACTATACAATCGGAGGTGATGCAGTTGTTTTAAACACGAAACAATATCCTAACCTCAGATCGCTCCAAGCTCTGAACCAATTAGTACAGCAGAGGCGATCGCAGAACCAGTTAAGCATTATTTTTGCTGGCGATTCTCCCAGTGAATATCTAGGTTTGTTGCTAGATGCTAAATTTGAAGCATTTAGATTATTAGATTTTCAAACAATAAAAGTAGTCGATGCTGCTGATGCCTGGAAGCAATTGCAATCTAATTCAAATCTAGCAGCAGCTATACTTTGGGAACCTTTTGTCACGAAAGCTCGGCAACAAGGATATACAGTAGTCTTATCAAGTCGAGATACTCCAGGTGCAATTGTCGATGTTATTGTTGCTGGCAATCGCCTTCTCCAATCGCAACCTGAAAAAATCTCCGCTTTTTTAGAAGCTTATTATCGTTTAATTGATACATCCACTAGCGATCGTCTGTTGTTGCAAAATCAAATCGCTCGGGATGGTAATTTATCAGCTAGCGATGCAACAACAGTCATGCAAGGAATTGATTTTTTTACGTCAGTTGAGGCGAAAAACTGGATGAGGGATGGCACGCTAGAAAAAAGAATAAATTCTACAGCTGCGGTGTTGGCACTAACAGGTAGGATGGAACAAGTGCCTCCAGCTCCTCAAAACTTATTTACTTACCAGTTCCTCGATCGCGCCGCTAGTCATACCCAGAAACTCATTAGTTCGATCCGCTCTGACAATCCAAAACTAGCTGAGAGTCTACTAGAAGGAGTAGCGAACGATACTAATTCTAAATTTGAAACTGCCTCTAATCTGGGAAATTTGCGCGTACAAGGAGAGATAGAGTTTCAATTTGGCTCGACTACACTAACTAACAAAGGTAAGCAAACACTCGATAGATTGGCTAAGCAAATAGCCGAGTTTAATTCGCAGACTGTAGCTATAAGAGTAATCGGTCATACTTCTAGAAAAGGATTAGCCGATTTGAACCAAAAATTAAGTCAGCAAAGAGCGCAAGAAGTTGTTAATTATCTCAAACAACGCGGTCTGCAACACAAAATGTTTGCAGTAGGAAAAGGTTTTAGCCAACTCAGAGGGGATATTTCTCCCTATGATAATCGAAACCAACGAACAGAGATTCAATTGTTGCGATTGAAGAGTTAAATGTCTGTCTGAATACAGATAACAGTTATCAGTTATCAGTTATCGTAGGAGCGGGTTTTGACCAAAAATTAGAGCTTTGGTCGTCAATCTATATGCTAAACCCGCTCGTACAGTTACCAGTGTAGAGACTTTACATGTGACGTCTCTACAAAGCGATCGGTGAAGAAAGGGTGTGGGGTGTAGAGATGAGCGAGAAATTATCAGATTATTTTTATAATTGGTTAATATTGTCTGTAGCAATATATGGAGTCTTAAGCAGTCAAGTGTAGATCGGGGGTGCGATCGCCTGAAAAGTCACGCGCGACTATGACTGAGCTTTATTGCTATCTTAGGCTGATATTCTGTAATTTGAAGCGACGAATGAAAGCGAACTTATTTGGGAGGTATTTACAACCACGTCGAAGCTGGATTCCCTATTTTGTTTTGACGATCTCGCTCTTATTTACTACGGCAGCTACTTATTATGTATCGAGTACGGTTCAAAATAAAGAGCGGTTGCGGTTTGAAAATGATGTCCAAACAACTCAAGCCAAGATTCAAGATCGGATTGAGGCTTACATAACTCTGTTACGGGCAGGAAGTGGTCTATTTGCCGCGAGTGAAACAGTAACATCGCAAGAATTTCGGGCTTTTTTGAATCGGATGAAATTGCGCGGTAGCTATCCTGGGATTCAAGGAATTGGCTATTCGGCGCGAGTGCCAGCAGCAGCGAAAGATGCCTTTGTCACCCAGATGCGGCAACAGGGAATCGCTAACTTCAATATCCGCCCCAACTATCCTCGTTTGGAATATCATGCCATTATTTATCTAGAACCACAAGATCGTCGCAACCGAGTTGCAGTTGGTTACGATATGTTCTCCGAGCCAGTGCGCCGCGCTGCGATGGAACGCGCCCGCGATACTGGTATTCCCGCTGCTTCAGGTAAAGTGACTTTAGTTCAAGAAATTGACAAACACAAGCAAGCGGGTTTTCTAATCTACGTTCCGGTTTACCGTGGTGGTAATATTCCCGCCACAAAAACGCAAAGGCAAACAGAGTTAATGGGTTTTATTTACAGTCCTTTTCGGGCTGACGATCTGATGAATGGTATTTTTGGCGATGAAGACCGCTTGGTGAATTTTGAAATTTACGATAGTCACAATGTCAGCTCGGCAAATTTGCTACACTCATCCAGATCTCATACGCTAAATAACCGCGATCGCCCGCAATTTCAGACTCACAAAAAGATCGATCTTGGCGGACGTACTTGGAGTTTAGTTTTTACCTCTCGCCCTGAATTAGAACTAGCTTCAGACATCGATCTTGCGCCTTTCGTCGCCTTTATTGGAGTGGCAATGAGTATGATTCTATTTGCCATGACACACTCGCTCTCTTCGTCGCGCAAAGCCGCCGAGCGATCGGCAGCAGCTCTTACAGAAAGTGAAAAGCGGTTTCGACGTTTGGTAGAGTCAAATATTTTTGGCGTTGCCTTTGGGAACTTTCAGGGAAAAATTCATTACGCAAACGACTATTTTCTCCAACTCATAGGTTACGAGCGAGAAGATTTGCTGGCAGGGAGATTGCATTGGGATAGTTTAACTCCTGCGGAGTTTCTTCCTTTAGATCTTCAAGCAGCTGAAGAACTGAAAAAACACGGAATAGCAGCTCCATTTGAGAAACAATATATCCGTAAAGATGGTACGCGAGTCCCAATTCTAATTGGTGGAGCTTTGTTAGCAGATACAAATACGCCTCAACCAGAAATTATCGGCTTTATTCTAGATTTGAGCGATCGCAAAGCTGCGCAGGAAGCTCTACGTTGGAGTGAAGAACGTTATCGTTCTTTGGTAGAAGCGACGACAAACATTATTTGGGATACCAAAGCAGAAGGGGAAGTCGTTACCGAACTGCCTGGATGGAGTGCTTTTACCGGACAAAAGTTTGAAGAGTATCAGAGATGGGGATGGATTGCAGCGATTCATCCAGAAGATCGCGATCGCACTGCGCAAGCATGGTTAAAAGCTCTGGCTCATCGCAGCGTGTACGAGATGGAACATCGGGTGCGGCGCTATGACGGCGAGTATAGGTATATGAATGCCCGTGGCGTGCCAGTTTTAGAAACAGATGGTAGCGTGAGGGAATGGATCGGCGTTCATACGGACATTACGGAACGCAAGCAAGCGGAAGTAGAACGAGAACGATTGTTACAACGGGAAAAGGTAGCTCGCGAAGAAGCAGAAACAGCCAATCGAATCAAGGACGAGTTTTTGGCTACTCTATCTCACGAATTACGCACGCCTTTAAATGCAATGCTGGGGTGGACGCAGTTACTTCGTAACCGCAAGTTTAATGAAGAGACGACAGCGCGCGCTTTAGAGACTATCGATCGCAACACAAAATCTCTGGCGCAGTTGATCGAAGATATTTTAGATATGTCGCGGATCGTTACGGGAAAGCTGCATTTAGAGATCCGTACGATAGACATCGTACCAGTTATCGTTGCTGCGATTGAAACCGTCTTACCCGCAGCAACAGCCAAAAACATTCAGATTGAATCGAAATTAGATTCTAGCATTGGATCGGTCATGGGAGATGCCAACCGCTTGCAGCAAGTATTCTGGAATTTGCTTGCTAATGCCGTTAAATTTACTCCCAGAGACGGACGAATTGAAGTGCGTTTATTTCAGTTTAATTCTCAAGTACAAGTACAAGTCGCTGATAACGGACAAGGTATTAGTCCCGAGTTTTTACCCCACGTCTTCGATCGCTTCCTGCAAGCAGACAGCACTACGACCAGAGAGTATGGTGGTTTAGGACTGGGTTTATCGATCGTGCGTCAATTGGTAGAACTGCATGGTGGTACGGTAGGAGCTGAAAGTGCGGGATTGGGTAAAGGGGCTACATTTACCGTAGCTCTGCCAATTCGCGCCGTAGATTACAATCTGAATGAGCCAGAGCAACCTCACAGCCAAAAAGAAGAAACTGCGATCGCGCCTCCATCCCTAAAAGGTTTACGGATTGTTGTCGTCGATGATGAAGCCGATGCCAGAGACTTACTCAATACAGTTTTGACCCAGTATGGCGCTAAAGTCGTGACTCGTGAAACTGCCCGGGAGACAATTGAGGCGATCGCTCAATTTCAGCCGCACGTCCTCGTCAGCGATATTGGAATGCCAGAAGAGGATGGATATGCTTTGATTCATCGCTTGCGACAACTACCACCAGAACAAGGCGGACAAATTCCCGCGATCGCGCTTACAGCCTATGCTAGAACAGAAGACCGCGATCGCGCTTTAGCCGCAGGTTTTCAACAACATATTGCCAAGCCAGTCAATCCCGATAAATTAGCTGCGGTTGTAAGTGAGTTGGCTCGAAAAGTGACTAGTGGCTGGTGACTAGTGGCTGGTGGCTAGTCACTCACAAATGACCAATGACCAATGACAATTTCACGCATGTAAATTCGCTTGTTCTTGCAACCAAGGATCGACTGGTTGTCCGTCTTTGCGCCGTAGTTCGATTTCAACTGCAATGACGGCTTTGGAGCCAGGTGGAGCTGGTTTTTGATGGAAAAGAATGTCGTAGTCAGCAGGATTTTCGTTACGTTGTTTTAACCAATCTTGCACCTTGATTGTGGCAAAAAACGATTGTCCCTGCTCGAACAAGCGAGTAATTTCCATCTGCAAGTTGTAGGGATTGTGTCGCGGCATAGTAATATTTTTTGTTAGGTTTTTCTAATAAATGCTTTTCTAAAAAATGTAAATCGATCCACTCTTAGCAATTCTGACTACACTCATTCTGCTATCTTCTCTAGATAAAACTTGGACTGTCACATCATTGTTTTGTTTATCAACAGTCGTTTTATACTTCAATCCGCCAGTCTTGCTAGTAGGAGTTTGAGGTGCGGGATCGTAAATAGCAACATCGATGGGGAGGAAGGAAATTTTTTCTTGAACGCTGTCCCCGACTGGTAAATCTTTCTCGTCGCGATCGTCGAGAAAATTGTATTTTAAAGGTGACTTGGTGCGATTAACTAACATCACATTAACAGGACCACCAGGATTCACTCGCGATACTGGCTGCCAGTAATTAGATTGATAAGCGCTGACAGGAGAGTTTTGGGCAAAAATTGGCACGGCTATGCTGATACAGAGCGAAACTATCGTCAGCCAAAGTAATTTTTTCCAAGCTTGCCCTAGCATAACTTCCCTACCTTGCAACGACTGCTATCTAAACAAGTGAGATGCTAATTAACTCAAGTTTGTATATTATGATTCATATTTTGCGAAGTGTGAACTATACTGGCGTAGATTTACGTAAGTAACTGCAATTGCAGGCGGGAGTCGGGAGTCGGAGACAAAATTCACGCTCGCGCATTCAAAATGGGGACAAGGGGGACAAGAGGGACAAGGAAGCAGGGGAGCAGGGGAGCAGAGGAGCGACAACCAACAACCAACAACCAACAACCAACAACAAATTTCCCACACCCTACACCCCTTCTTCACTGATAACTGATAACTGATTATTGCCAGCCGTTCCAGTCTCTTTATAGAGTGAGTAAAGTAAACAAACATCAGCACTCATTGTCAGCTGCTCATCACTGACGACTTACAACTTACGACTTACAACTTTTTTTAATGCCTCGTACTCCTACTTTATCGTTCGATCGCGGTACGTTAATTTTGCACCCACCACCCAGAGGTAAATCGTGGATGGACTATGCGACGTGGGATGACAGGGTAGAAAAATTTCGCATTCCCGCCATTCAATATCGCCAAGTTGTAGAAGCACTACAAGCAGAAGGAAGTTACTTTAGCGACGAAGCTAAAGCCTTTGAACCGCTAGAACTATCTCCTAGCATGGAAATGGAGCCATATCCGCATCAAAGCGAGGCATTGGCAGCCTGGAAACTAGCCGGACGTAGGGGAGTTGTCGTGTTACCAACAGCGGCGGGGAAAACTTATCTAGCGCAGTTGGCGATGCAAGCCACTCCCCGCAGCACGTTGATTGTCGTGCCAACTTTGGATTTGATGCACCAGTGGTACGCTCACTTAACAGCAGCATTTCCCGATGTTGAAGTGGGATTATTAGGGGGTGGTTCCCGCGATCGCACGCTCATATTAGTATCGACATACGATAGTGCGGCAATCCATGCTGAAGCATTAGGCAACCGTTACGCGCTATTGATCTTTGACGAATGCCATCACCTACCCACAGATTTTAATCGCGTCATTGCTGAATACGCGATCGCACCATATCGTCTCGGACTGACTGCAACTCCAGAACGCACCGATGGCAAACACTCAGACTTAAATCTGCTTATCGGACAAGAAATCTATCGCAAAACAGCCGCCGATTTAGCTGGTAAAGCGCTGGCAGAACACGAAGTCGTGCAGATTAAAGTCAAACTATCACAACACGAACGCGATCGCTACAACCAACTGATTCAAACCCGTAACGACTTCTTACGCGAAGCCAAAATCTCTCTCGGTAGCCTCAAAGGATGGCAATTATTCGTCCAAGCCAGCGCCAGAACCGCCGCCGGACGCAGAGCCATGCTAGCACACCGTCAAGCCAAAGAAATTGCTTTAGGCACAGATGGCAAAATCCGAATTCTCTCCGACTTGTTAGCAGAACACTATCCAGAACGAACGCTAATTTTCACCGCTGATAACGCCACAGTCTACCGCATTTCGCAAGAATTTCTCATTCCCGCCATTACCCACCAAACCCCCGTCAAAGAACGCCACGAAGTTTTAACCAAATTTCGTTCAGGCGAATACAAAACCCTCATCGCCTCCCACGTCCTCAACGAAGGCGTAGACGTACCAGCCGCCAGAATTGCGATTATTTTATCCGGTACAGGCTCGGCACGGGAATACATTCAACGCTTGGGGCGAGTTCTACGTAAAGGTAAAGACAAAGACAAATTTGCCCTGATGTATGAAGTCGTAGCCGAAGATACCAGCGAAGAAAGAACTTCTATGAGGAGACGAGGGGAGAAGAAGAAAGCTGGGGGAGCTGGGGAAGAAAAAATACGACAGTTAGAGATCTTACCTACCAAACAGATTACCTATGGAAGTGGCGATCGCACCAGCCAACGCGCCGCTGAATCTTCAGGAAAATGGGACGATAATAACTCCCTAGAAACCGAAGAATAACTTTGTCTCTTTGCGCCTTTGCGCCTTTGCGCGACCAAATCTTAATCTATGCTGCCAACCGACTTACTCATGCACCGCCAAAATGGGGAAGAAATCGCTCCAAAGCGGCTCAAAATAGACAAACATAACCTAGAAATCGCCACTGATATTATTACCACATTCCAAGAAAATCTCGGTAACATCCAAGCAGCACTCGACCGACAACTACAAGAACTCGAAGGAGATAGCCCCGATTATCGCCTCAAACGCGGCTTAGCCTATCTCCTGCGTAGTGGCTTCTGTGAATTTGAAATTGTCAGCCCCTTAGAGCCACCAATGCTGCGCGAACGAGTCTTTGCCCTTGCAGCACAATCGGCTCCCAGTCCCCAGCAAAGCCACCAGGTATTAGAACAGTTAGCATTACAACTCAGCCGCGAATTAGACAAAGAAGTCTTCCCCGAACAAATTCGCACGGGTTTGTATGCAGACTTAGCAGAAAATCGCATCATGACGCGGTTCGAGCCGCCAACACCAGAAGCACTACTGCACCGCTACAATTTATCCCAAGTTCAAGGGGTATTTTATCGCGCCAGCCACCTGACTCTCAACGCTCATCGCAACGTTCCAGGAGAATACAAGCTGTTATTTCGCTATCTCAAATTATTTCAATTAATGGCATACATCGAAGGAGATGCCGACCACGGATTTACAATTACGGTTGATGGTCCGGCGAGTTTATTTAATCCTAGTACGAGATATGGGCTGGCGATCGCCAAACTTATTCCGGCTTTACTCCACGTCACCAAATGGAGTTTGAGCGCAATTTTACAAACCCGCGATTTCTACACTAATAACTGGAAAACAGGACGATTTACGCTGAATTCTGAGTGCGGTTTAGTCTCTCATTATCCACCAGGTAAACCTTATGACAGTATGCTAGAAGCGGCTTTTGTCGAGCGTTGGAATGCCACAAAAACCGAATGGATACTAGAACGAGAAGTCGATTTAATTCCAATTCCTGGTAGCGTCATGATTCCCGATTTTCGTTTGGTACATCCTGACGGACGAGTATTTTTGTTAGAAATTGTGGGGTACTGGCGACCGGAATATTTACAAAAGAAATTTTCTCAAGTTCGTCGCGCTCAATCGGATAATTTGATTTTGGCAATTTCCGAACGATTGAATTTAGAAAAAGCAGGTGTCAAAATGAATGATGTGCCAGCTAGGATTGTTTGGTTTAAAGATAAGCTCTTGCCAAGAGATGTATTGAAGGTGATGGATTAAACTCGGCTCAATAACTGGCGATCGCCTGACAGTTTCCCGTGTAGAGACGTTACATGTAACGTCTCTACACGGACAACCGATTTCACGATTCATCTAGGATTGCTACAGAAAAATCAGTTTATCTACCAGTACGGCGATCGCAATTCTCAACTGTCCTAGTTCAAATACACTGAATTGTACCGGGTACAGTTTGGAAAAATCTTTTATAGTGCAATTATCAGTTATCAGTGGTGCGTGACAAGTGAAATAACCAATTACCCATTACCCATTACCAATTTATTATGAAAATTATTTTAAATCGCCACTCTCCCCAACCACTTTATCTACAAATTCGCGACTATTTGAGTCGTTTGATTCAATCTGGTAAACTCCCACCTGGGGAAAAGTTGCCTTCAATTCGGAATTTAGCAGCAAGTGTTGGTGTGAATAAATTAACAATTGTTGAGGCTTATGCTGTATTAGAAGCTGACGGTTTAATTCAATCTCGTCCAGGTGCGGGATATTTTGTCAGCAATACTGTATCCTCACCACAATGGCGATCGCATTTTGCTCCAACTCAAAAAGTGACGATTTCTGAAACGGGAGAAACTTTTTGCGAGCAAATTATGGCTACTTTGCAAGCTCAACAACAAAAAGACATTATTAATTTTAGTTCTGGATTTCCTCTAACACAAGAATCGGCTAATTTTCAACGCATTGCCAAACGAGCGATCGCCAATTCTACCGATACTTTATTTCGCTACGATCTGCCACAAGGACAGCTTGTTTTACGCCAACAAATAGCCCAGATGCTATTAAACCAAGGTCTAGAAGTTTCTCCTGAAGAAATTATCGTAACCAATGGTTCGGAACAAGGCTTATCGCTAGCAATGCGTTACTATCTTCAGCCTGGAGATTGGGTAATTGTTGAAACGCCTACCTATCACGGAGCTTTGGGAATACTAGCAAATTTGGGCGTTAAAGTTATTGGTATTCCTATGACAGCAGAAGGTATGAATTTGGAGTTACTGGAACAATATCTTTGCAGTCATCGCCCTAAATTAATTTATACAATTAGTACTTTACACAATCCGACTGGGATTACGACTTCCCAAACTCATCGCCAAAAATTGTTAGCTCTGGCTCAACAATACGAATGTCCCATTTTGGAAGATAATGCTTATGAAGCGCTAAATTTTGAATCTGAGCCTGTTGCAGCTCCAATTAAAGCTTTAGATCGCAGCGATATTGTCACCTATATTAGTACGTTTTCTAAAACTTTAATGCCTGGATTGCGAGTCGGTTACACGGTTGTGACGGGCAAGCATTATCAACCAATTTTAGAACAGAAAATTCTGCAAGATTTGCACTCATCTACAGTTTCGCAAGCAATTGTCAGCGAGTTTTTGGCTGGCGGACATTATCGTCGCTATCTCAACCGCTTGCGGACAAACCATCTTCACAGCCGTAACGCCATGCTTCAGGCTTTAGAGCGTTATTTTCCTGCTCAAGCCAGTTGGACTATTCCCCAGGGAGGGCTATTTCTTTGGGTACATTTGCCAGAAGGTATATCCGTACAAGCGATTTGTCGAGAAGCATTATCTCGTAAAATTCTGGTCGCCTCTGGAACGGCATTTTTTCCCAATCACCAAGGTTATCCAGCCCTGCGCTTAAATTTTTCTAATTCCCTTGCAGACATCGATCGCGGGGTTGCTGTGTTGGGCGAGCTAGTCCAAAAATATTTAGTAGCAGTCGTGCCTCAACCTAGTCGCGCGATTAGCGATCGCCCTCTAGAAATAGCGAGTAACGTGCGCGTTCCCAATCTGGGAATGTTGACAAAAAATTAGGTGCAAGGCTATTGACAAATTACATATTTTTTGCAGTAAACTTTGATATTTTCTCTCTAAGGTTGAGTATAATTGCTATCCAGTTCCGCCTATTGCCTGATGGAAATAGCAGATTAATTGAGCGATCCTAGTAACAAGCTACTAGATAGCTGCATCCGTGAATTGAGGTTAAGCAAGATGAAACTAGCAATGCTCTCTACTACGGTTGCGATCGCTACTCTTTCGATTGCGACTCCTGTACAGGCAGAAAACCCCACCCATGTCAGACAATTACTGGCAACTGGAGAATGCCCGAGCTGCAATCTTTCTGGGGCAAATTTGAGTGGCGCTCATTTAATTGGTGCGGATTTGCGAAATGCAAATTTATCAGGTGCTAACCTAACAAATGCCAATTTAGAAGGTGCAGATTTAGAGGGTGCTAACTTACAAAAAGCCAATTTGCAGAAAGTTTTGGCTAGCGATACAAGTTTAATTGATGCAAATTTAAAAGGTGCTAATTTTCAACAAGCACAATTAGCAAGTACAATTTTTGACGGTGCTGTTGTAACTGGCGCGAATTTCCAAGGTGCGAAACTCTACACGGCAAATTTTAATAATCAGTAGTCAGTTTCAGTTATCAGTTATCAGTTATCAAACGTTGCTACCTTCTTGCACTAGACTATAATACGTGTGTCTACATTCCCAGGTTTAAATGCAATGTCCCTGGCAAAAGACTTAGAAACTCCAGAACTTGAACCAGAAGATGTTATCTTTCCTCCTGGGGACTTATGGAGTGACGAACCGCCTTTGGAAAGCGAACTGCATTTACGCCAACTGCTACTGCTAATTGAATGCTTGGAATTGTGGTGGAAAGACCGTCAAGATTTCTATGCTTTCGGCAATCTCACCATATACTATAGTCCTCGCCAACTCAAATCAGAACAATTTCGGGGTCCCGATTTCTTTGTCGTGCTGGGTACAGAACGCAAACCGCGCAAAAGCTGGGTTGTTTGGCAAGAGGATGGTAAGTATCCGAATGTCATCGTAGAAGTTCTCTCCGATACAACCGCCAAAACTGATAGGGGTTTAAAAAAACAAATTTACCAAGATACTTTTCGCACTCCAGAATATTTCTGGTTCGACCCAAAAACTTTTGAATTTAAGGGCTTTCAATTGGTTGGAGGTCAATACCAAGAACTACAGCCAAATCCTCAAAGTTGGTTGTGGAGTCAGCAGCTAGAGTTGTATTTAGGGATTTCTGAAGAAAAGTTACGGTTTTTTACTCCTGATGGTCAATTAATACCGACTCCGCAAGAAGTGGCGATCGCCGAACAGCAGCAAAGAGAACTAGCGCAGCAACAGGCACAAGCAGCGCAACAGCAAGCACAAGCAGCGCAACAGCAGGCACAAGCAGCGCAACAACAGGCAATAGAGTTAGAGTCTATGTTGGCACGCTATCGCGAACGTTTCGGTGAATTGCCAGATTGAAATAATGACTGTATTCTCAGAAATTAAACTTTAGTTAACACGAAGATACTACCCTCATTCCCCCGTCCGATGCGTAAATCGCTATCAAGGTAGGTAATATCTACCCAGCCTTGTTGTCTGTTACTGTTAATCTTGGTATCCAAAGCCGGAAATTTTTTTCCTGCTTCTATCTCTTGAATAAAACTAGCAGGAGATTGATAGCTAAATAAGCGTTGTAACCCAATAATCGATCGCTCGAATTTAACTTCAATCCGGCGTTCGGAGACAGGAGTAAATTTAGCGACAACGCTAACTACCCCTTCAAGAAAAGGTAAACCGTAAACCTCGGCAATATTGTAAAGACTTTGAGTTTGAACGCGAACGCATTGATAAATTTGTCCGAGTTTGAGTAATGGGAATTGGTCGATATTTAACAATCCTTTACTTGTCGTATAGAGCAAGCGCCAGTCTCCATTCAAAAGTTCGCTAGCTTCTACCGGACGAGGTGTAGGATTACGGTCTTCTAACTGAGCGATCGCGGCGAGGACAGCTTGTTTATCTACCTCTGTTGATAACAACCCGCGATTCTTACCAGCAATCTTTTCCAAAAGTGTTTCTTTTCCTAACATTTTTTATCTCCTTTTTAATAGGGAGTCGGGAGTCGGGAGTCGGGTGTAGAGACGTTACAGGTAACGTCTCTACACGGGAAACGTTCAAAAATCAATTTGGATTGCTATATATAATCTCATCATACGGAGCTACGTAGTTTTTGCTATCTATTATTTAGATAAATCTTTTTGTCAGAGCTGTTATTGCAGTCATCTGTCACTTACAACAACCAACAACTAACAACCAACTACCAACTACCAATTACCAACTACCAATTACCAAGTGATAAACTTTAGGTGTATAATTACATCCCCCTGTCTAGATAAAGCTTAGGTATGCACAACTCTCCGCTTAGAGAAGAACCACGGGAACAGCCAGCTCGTGTCATTCCTTTAAAACAAGAATCGTCACTAATTGACTGGTTGCAATCTAACGGTCGGTTGATCCCCCGCGATGGCGTTCAGGAACCAGATCTGCTAACCGAAGTGGAAGACGGCGACTCTTCTCTCGACTTGCTTGAAGGTGATGATGTTGGCGATTTCTACGATGATGACGATGATTTAGGAGATATTGATGAAGCTGATGATGCGTAGCTGAGAGTCATTTGTCATCTGTCATTGGTCATTAGCAACTCACAAATGATGAAGAATCAATGACCAATGACTCTTCAAAAATATTACATTTAAATACTTTCAAGGCAGCACTTTCGATTCAGTTCCGATAATGTCCTCAGCACGTATCTAGTCAAAAGGCAACTTTGTTGTGGACGCGAAATCATCTTCTTTCTGGTCTTTCCATCTCTCCGGTACGAGACTGCTTATCGTCCTAAGCCTTGCACTCGCTACCGCCTCGCTGACTCTCGATCTAACAGCGCAGCGCCTACCCTGGCAAGGGCGATCTCTAACTTTTCCTTTCTTATTCTGCGCTGCTGTCACTGCCGCAGTTGGTTTTTGGATAGTCCCGACCCTTCAGCAGTTAAAAGCCGGACAAGTCATTCGCGAAGACGGTCCCCAAGCACACTTAAAAAAAGCAGGTACGCCGACGATGGGTGGCATATTTTTTGTACCTGTAGCGGTCATTGCTAGCATCATCTTATCAGCGCTGGTGCTAGGAATCCAAAACCTCGCCCCTGTATTGGCGATCGCTGGAATTACGGTCGGTTACGGGTTTATTGGCTGGTTGGATGATTGGCAAATTTTGCGTCGCCAGTCTAATAAAGGTATTTCCCCACGTCTGAAACTGGCTCTGCAAGTTGGTTTCGGTTGCCTATATTGCCTGTGGCTGTGGAGTCGATCGGGGGATCTGACGACGATCGCGTTACCTTTTGGGTTTGCTCTACCCTTGGGTTTGCTATTCTGGGCGTTAGCAGTGTTTGTCTTGACTGCGGAAAGCAATGCCACTAATTTAACCGACGGTGTGGATGGTTTGGCAGGAGGAACGGTAGCGATCGCGCTTTTAGGATTGGGAGCGATCGTCGCGCCTAATTTCCCCAGTTTGGCAATTTTCTGTGCTTGTTTGAGCGGTAGCTGTATCGGCTTCTTAGTACATAACCGCAATCCCGCTCGCGTCTTTATGGGAGATACGGGTTCTTTAGCAATAGGAGGCGCGTTAGCAGGAGTCGCTCTCATGAGTAACACCCTCTGGGCGCTATTTATTCTCAGTGGGATCTTTTTTGTCGAATCTTTATCAGTGATCGCACAAGTTAGTTATTACAAAGCCACCAAAGGAGCCGATGGTAAAGGAAAGCGTCTATTTAAAATGGCTCCCTTCCACCACCATTTAGAATTGTCTGGATGGTCGGAACTACAAGTGGTTGCCGTATTCTATGCAATTAATGCTTTTTTGGCTTTGATATCCATTTGGCTGGCTTGAGCGATTGAAAAACAAACCATAAACATTTCGTAGGGGCGTAGACATAGACATTTTGTAGGGATATTTCGTAGGGGCGCACATTTGTAGGAATATTTAGTAGGGGCGCACATTTGTAGGAATATTTAGTAGGGGCGCACAGCTGTGCGCCCCTACAAGTTTTATGACCTGGACTGAGAATCGCTATCAGTTAAACAGCGATCGCGTAACCGGACTACATGAATCCGCCGCCAGCACCGCCGCCGAAAGGATTGCCCCCGCCGCCGAAGGGATTTTCACCGCCGCCAGCACCGCCACCGAAGGGGTTTTCACCGCCGCCAGCACCGCCACCGAAGGGGTTTTCGCCACCACCAGCGCCACCGCCGAAGGGATTTTCACCACCACCAGAAGCACCAACATTGCCGAAGACATCTTCAAAGCTGTCGATGCCAACTTCTTGCAACGAACCCCAAGGCGATCGTTGAAAGAGGCTATCCATATCGGTGCTGTCGCTCATCCCAGTGCTGTCACCACTACCTTCACTACCTTCACTACCTTCACTATCGGGGTTGGACTCCCCGCCAGATACCTGACTAAAATCCCATGTATAACTACCGGAATCGCCAGTAGCACCACCAGTTAGAGAATCGCTACCTTCTGATGTTTCACCTGAATCGCTCGAAGTCTCGCGATCGCCCCAAGGGGCTGAGTTTGTTCCTACAATGTTATCCGAACTTAACTGTTCGCCTTGTGGTTGACCGCTCTCATCTGTGAATTGTATTGTCATATTCGTACCTACAGCAAAGGGTTCGCTACTATCAGTTGGTAGATTGCTATCAGCAGGAAGTTGCAATGTAACGTTCGATCCAACAGCAAAAGGTGTATCTTCACTGTTGGTCATATCGTTACCGTTATTGTCATTTTCAGACGTTGCCATTCAACAAGAATCCTCTTAACTTTTATGACTGAAATTGCATAGAGCCTAAGCACATTTTTTGCCAAAAATATTTTTGACCAGCAATTTGTTTGTACTTAAAAACCCGAAGATTGTCTTTTTACTTCTAGTTTTGGCAATTTAAGCTAGAAGAATGTAGAAAAGAGAGCATGGCAAGCTCGACAATTTGCTCGATCGCAGTCAAATTGCAAGCTTAATTCCATCGATAAAAATGCAACAACCGCTACACTATGCCTAGCAGTTTATGCAAGTTACGAAAAGATTACTATGAGAAATATTTAGATTAACTTGTCAGTTCTTTTGAATGGTGGAGAGACAAAATTTTATATTTCTACTTATAGCGATTTCCATTCTCATGCATTACATTCGTAGGGGCGCACAGCCGTGCGCCCCTACAGATCTGTTACCTCATG
>NZ_PYCI01000215.1:0-7134 GCF_003015105.1 Chroococcidiopsis sp. CCALA 051
GGGATGGGGTGCGCCTCAACTTTAATGATTTGACCCCCAGCCAATTTTCTCGCTGCACGGGCGCGAATACCAGCTTGCAGCTGCTTGATGCTGGCTTTGTTGACCTGCATCGTCCCCGTACCTACGGCTACGTGGTCGTATTTCGGGAATACCCAAGCGTAGAAATCGGTAGAAACGTCGTTACCAACGTACATTTCCGCCATATCTTGGTAATACGCCATTTTATCTTGAGGCAAACGGATGCGCTCTTGAAATGCGATCGCGAAGTTGTAGTCCCCCGCATCCATTTCTTTAGCAATCCGAGAATTTGCCCCATCCGCACCGATAACCAAATCCACCTTCAGAGTTTTGGCAACACCTTGCGTCCCACCTTCTGAGTGGTCTACATAGTGGATGGTATAGGGTTCTTTACTATTTGTCGGAAAATCAAGTTTATGAACTGTGGCATTAATTAAAATTGCGCCCAACTGCGCCGCCCGATTGCGCAGGAATCCATCCAGCACTTCGCGGCGACACATTCCAATATATTCGTCTTCATTAACCAAATTGATATCCACCTCGCGGTTAGAGGGGGAAATCATCTTCATCCGTCGTACCTGACGGTCAATAATTTCTGGTGGGAGGTCAAACTCGCTCACCATGCATAGAGGAATCGCACCGCCACAAGGCTTGGCATTATCCAGCTTGCGTTCAATTAGGTAAGTCTCGATGCCAGCTTTGGCTAGGACTTCTGCGGCGGAGGAACCTGCTGGACCCGAACCAACGACAGCAACCCGTAGAGTCAAAGTTTTTCTCCCAAACTTCAAATCGCTAAAAATGCATCGTATCACGGTCTTTTGCCCGAATTGGCGACTGTGGCAGCAGATCGGGCAAATTTGCAACAGAGCTTAAAACTTTTGTAAATATATTTAATGTCTTTTGAGCTAGCTTTGTGTATGTCGGATTAGGGAGCGCCCGAGCAGGGAGAAGAGAGTTGCGAGAGAGTCACCCATCTGAGGGAGCGATTGGGAGCTGAAGAAACTGCCTCTAAGAGCGGGTAGTCGTGCGCCGCGATCGCTGATTAAGCTAAACTTAAGAATTTAAACAAATCCAGAAACCTAGTATAGTTTGAGTCTGACACTTAATATCGCAGTTTAAAAATAGCCTAAATGCCTTGAAATGAACGCATAATGGAATTTTTTACGATTCTTCTGTCTGGCATACTTGGTTTAGTGACTCCGGCAGGGTTAGTTGTAGATCGAACGGCAGAAAATGCTATTCGCTCTCAATTGCAACACGCAGAGCGGCTAGAAGTGCGAGTAGACAATGCGCCTAGTTACCAACTTATACAAGGGAAGGTGGAAAGGGTGCGCTTAGCTGGACGAGGCTTAAGGCTAAAGCAGCAGAATATCCGTATTGCTGGGTTAGAACTAGAAACCGATCCGATTGATGTCGAGCCGCGCAGTCTAGGAAAGCAAAAGCTCAAATTACGGCGATCGCTCCATGCAGGAGTGCATTTGCTGCTAGAGCAATCAGATCTCAACCAAGCCTTACCCACTTTGATTGCGCAAATCCAAGAATTTGTAATTCCAGAGTTGGGGGGCGATCGCTCTGAGTCTACCTCTAACTATAAGTTTGTCAATCCACGACTAGAACTACTAGCCAACAATCGTTTGCGCTTTCAAGTCCAACTAGCCGCAGAGGATGACGACGAGCCACTGGCAATTGTAGCTGAGTCAGGATTAGCGGTAAAAGGGGGGCGACAAATTCAACTAGTTCAACCAACAGTTACCGTCGATCGAGAAGCAGTCGCTCAGAATATCGTAGACGAAATCGCCATGAATCTCAGCCAAGAACTCGATTTCCGTCGCCTGGAAGTGTACGGACTGCAAGTGAGAATCTTACAATTAAAAGTAGCAGCCCAAAAATTAGATCTGGTGACTTTTGTGCGCGTCGATCCGTCTTCCTCTTTGTTGCAGAATCCTTCATTGCAGAATTCTAAGTTATAGACTCAGCTAATATATAATTTGCTAATTTGCCTCCTCATCTCACCGATCTCGCGTCCACCCAAGGAGAACTATCCCTATGGTTAAACAACAACAAAATCGCCGAATTCCAGTTAGCGGCTTAGTTGCAGGAATTGCGGCAGTAGCAGTGACAGCAGGAGGCGGCGCAGCTTGGTGGCACTGGCAATCGAACCAAAAACCAACTCGACCAATTGCGCCACCAATTAGCGGGATTCAAGAAGCACCAAAGCCACAAACTCCACCAGTCGCACAACAACAGGTAGAAGTCTTTTGGCTCAAGGGAAGTGGAGTACGACAGCAGCTGGTTGCGACTACAGCTACCACAACGGCTGACATTAAAAAACAGCCTACGGCTGCTCTAAAAACTGCTTTCGATAACTTACTCTCTGGTCCAAAAGATGGATCTGTCAGTACTACCATTCCCCAAGGAACAACACTGCGGGATCTAAAGGTGGAGAAAGATGGAATTCACGTCAATTTATCAGAAGATTTCACCGCTGGTGGCGGTAGTACTGCTATGACAGGGCGAGTAGCACAGGTGATTTACACGGCAACAAGTCTCGATCCAAGTGCCAAAGTTTGGATTGAGGTGGAAGGAGAGCCGCTGGAAGTTTTAGGCGGCGAAGGCTTAGAGTTAGAGCAACCGCTGACGCGCCAAAGTTTAGGAGAAAACTTTACACTTTAGCCTGCTACATTTGATAAGAATTATGAAATTAGCAGCGATCGAGCGATCGCTGGCAGCAAACTGTGGCATAGTTAACCCCTCAACGTTTTCCATTTCCATTGAGTACCCGAAATTGGCGGGCTTGATGTTCGACTCGGGTAGCAAGTCGATGACAGACAAGATTCCATAATTGGAAGATCATGTCATCCTCAACGCGGTAGTAGGCGGAAGTGCCTTCACTACGGCGACTGAGAATGCCTGCCTGCCACATGATTTTTAAATGTTTGGAAACGTTGGCTTGGCTAGTCTGAGTTGCATCCACCAATTCTTGAACGCACTTTTCACCATCGCGTAACAGGCTGAGCAGCCGTAGGCGCATTGGTTCGCTTAACAAGCTGAAATACTCTGCTACTTGTTGCATGACCTCTGGAGGTACAGGCTTGGTTAATTTCATTAGAACTGACCCGTAGAAAGATGTCGCAAGATAGTTGGCAGTGATGCCAAATAGTTAACTGGTAATTAAAGTAGTTAACCATTAATCGGGGTTTATGCGCATCAGTGGCTGTCCGTATTCCACTGGTTCGCCATTTTGTACCAAAATTTCCATGACTTGTCCAGATACTTCGGCTTCAATTTCGTTCATCAGCTTCATCGCCTCGATAATACAGACAGTTTGACCGGATCTAATGCGATCGCCAACTTCTACAAATGGCGGTTCGCCTGGAGCAGGAGCGCGATAAAAAGTTCCTACCATAGGAGAAGGAATTTCCGCAAACTTTTGTTCTATGGGTGCTGATGCAGCCATCGAGACTGTGGTGGAATTAATCGCAGTAGAATCAACTCGGCGAGAAACTGAATCCATGCCAGCAGGCATTTTAGCAGAATCGAAGTGTAACTCCGTTGTACTTAGGTTACTGCTGTCTCCTGCTACAGCGGATGCAGGTGCAGCACTTTGACTACCCGTACCCTTACGTACTGTCAGTTCAAATTCCTGAGTTTTTAGGGTGAGTTCCTCAATTTCAGTTCGATCCAACGCCAACAGTAGTTGACGTATTTCATTTAAATCCAGTGACACAGCAAATCCCTCTTCAATGTCATTTGTCATCAGTCATCAGTCATTTGTTATGAAAGAAGCCAGAAGTCAGGAGTCAGGAGTAACCCCGCTCTCGCGAGCGTCTGGGGTTTCAATAAAGATTCAGAATTCTGTTCTTCGAGCGCATTTAAATTTGGGGGCTTGCGATCCCGAAGAGTCAGGAGCAGTCGCACATTATTCATTCTGACTTCTGGCTCCTGACTCCTGACTCCTTCTCGGTCATTCCACTCATGACACATGACAAATGACAAATGACTCCTAAAAGCAATCATTCTCCCCGACCGAGATAAGTATCGTTACGGGTATCGATCCGAATGCGTTCCCCTTGAGAAATAAATAAAGGAACCATAATAGTAGCGCCAGTCTCGACAACAGCAGGCTTAGTACCACCCGTAGCCGTGTCACCGCGCACGCCAGGATCGGTTTGCACGACTTCTAGCACGACAGAATTAGGCAATTCTACTTCCAACACTTGCTCGTCCCAGCGGACGACATTCACTTCCATGCCATCTTTGAGGTACTTGACGCGATCGCCAATTTGCGCCGCCGTCAACCGCGCCTCCTCGTAGGTTTCCATCTCCATAAAGACGAAATCATCCCCGTCTTTATAGGTATGTTGCATCGTACTCTTTTCTAGATTGGCTTGGGGAACTGTTTCACCAGCACGGAAGGTTCGTTCCACTACACTACCAGACTGGACGTTTTTTAACTTTGTCCGCACAAAAGCCGAGCCTTTCCCTGGCTTTACATGAAGGAATTCCACCACCCGCCAAACAGATCCATCTAGGACAATACTTACGCCTGGTCGAAAGTCATTACTAGAAATCATGGAACAATAGACTCACTCATCGTGCAGGACAATCGGCAATCTATTTTACCTCCTTTGTGTCGGGTTAGAGATTAGGGGTGAGGGATTAGGCATTTCACGCACCACTCTCTATGGCAAAATGACGATCGGGTCTCACTAAGTTATGCGCGAAGTTATGCGCGAAGATCGCGTTGCGCGTATCCGCGCCCTGCCATCGCCGCAGTGCGATGGAGAGCAAAAATTCCTCGCAGCATACCCCTTATCAGAGCTAGATCATGACAAAATTTTGCCAACGCTGGCTAAAAAATATTTCGATCGCAATTAGCATGATTGCGTTTTGTTGGAGCCTGAGTGCAGCAGCCTGGACTCCTACTTCCTACGCTGCACTACCAGCAGGAAATGCCATCACTGATGGTAAAGCTCTGTTGCGTTACGCCTTGCCAATTGACAACCAACCCGTCAGGCAACTGCAAGCAAGTTTAGAAGATATTGCCAATCAACTGCGAGCCAACCGCCGTTGGGGTGCGATCGCTAACGACCTCAAAGGCGCTTCTAGGGCAATCTCTAATCCTGAAAAAATTCTGAGTAGCGTTCCCGCAGAACGCCAGCCTCAAGCAGAAAAGATAATTGCTCAAATTAAAGATGGCATTCCCAAACTTCAAGCAGCAACAGATAAGAAAGATAAAGAAAATATCTGGGTCGAACGCGCTAACATACTCAATTTAGTTAGCGAGTTAGAAGAGTTGATGGTCAAAGAATTTCCCTATGAAGTCCCCGCTCAATACTCTAACTTGCCTCAACTCAAAGGACGGGCAACGATCGCATTTAACACCAATAAAGGTGACATTACTGTGGTTGTAGACGGCTACAGCGCCCCCGTCACCGCAGGTAATTTTGTCGATCTCGTTCAACGGGGCTTCTACAACGGATTAGAATTCATCCGTGCTGAAGATTCCTACGTTTTGCAAACAGGCGATCCCCCTGGTAAAGACCAAGGATTTATCGATCCCAATACGGGTAAGTACCGCGCCGTTCCTTTAGAAATTCTGGTCAAAGGCGATTCGGAACCTACATATGGCGTAACCTTAGAGCAAGCTGGTCGTTACACTGACGAACCAGTATTGCCTTTTTCTGCCTATGGTGCAGTTGCAATGGCAAGACCGGAATTTGAAGCCGATGGTGGTTCTTCCCAATTTTTCTTCTTTTTGTTTGAACCAGAACTAACACCAGCCGGACGTAACTTACTAGACGGGCGCTACTCTGTCTTTGGTTACGTTACCGAGGGTAAAGAAGTCCTAGAAAAGCTGAAAGCAGGTGACAAAATCGAATCAGCGAAAGTCATCCAGGGTGCAGACAAATTAGTTCAACCCCAAGTAGCATAACTAGGGAGTAGGGAGCAGGGAGCAGGGAGTAGTGAGCGATCGCGAACCAGTGAAAAAGAGAGCTGAGGGGGCTGAGGGAGCTGAGGGTGAGAAGAGAGCTGAGGGAGCCCAGGAAGCTGAGGGAGCTGAGGGAGCTGAGGGAGAAAAAACACTTACCACGTACCACGACGCGGCTCCAATGCGGAGGAAACCTCCGCTTCCGCCCGCTTCACCACGCACCGCTCTTTCCCGACTCCCGACTCCCGACTCCCGTACGGGCGGGTTTGGCAACCCGCCCCTACCGACTCCCGACTCCCGACTCCCGACTTTCCACAAACTATCAACCCAAATCGAAGCAATCCTTTACTTAAAAGGCAAACCGCTATCAGTTGCAGAAATTGCCGAATACGCCCAGTGCGATCGCCCTACGGCTGAAGAAGGACTGATCGAACTGATTGAAGACTACGCCCGTCGCGACAGCGCCTTAGAGGTCGTCGAAACGCCTACAGGCTACAGTCTGCAACTGCGCTCTGGTTTTCAAAACTTGGTACAGAGGTTAATTCCTCTCGAACTCGGAGTCGGGGCTTTACGCACGTTAGCAGCGATCGCCCTTCACAGCCCAATTGCTCAAAATCAACTCGTCGAGCTGCGCGGCTCTAGTGCTTACCAACACGTTCAAGAATTGGTAGAACAAGGATTCGTCCGCAAACGCCGCCAGTCAGATTCTCGCTCCTCCCTACTTCAATTAACCGAAAAATTTCATCAATACTTCCAAGTCGAACAACTACCGCAACTTCTGGGGCAGGAACGCAAGCAATCTAAGTATCAGCAGCTAGAGTTGGCTGACGATTTAGAAGATAGCTGAGGGGATTGAAAGTAATTTATCTCGTTGAGCAAACTTCAGGACTAGGGCAAATATCTCTTTTCTCTAGCTTGTTTCAGGTAAAATAGCTCGATTCTGCGGTTGTTAATCGCATTTTGCCGATTGTTACTAGTTTTTTACTATTCTGCTCTATTCTGAGGACGTAAACTCTCTATTCGATCCTCAAAACATCTGATACAATTTATTTAATGAATCAGTAAAAAAAATTAATATTCTAGTCCGCAAGGTTTGCCTGCAACAGGTCTAGCTCTAGCTGAGAAAACACCAAAACGCGAGTGTTGGATCTAGAGATCGGGATTAGTTGACGTACCAAAAATGG
>NZ_PYCI01000216.1:0-7064 GCF_003015105.1 Chroococcidiopsis sp. CCALA 051
TCCCCCTTGTCTCCCTTGTCCCTTCTATCTCCCGCCGCAACTACGCCAAGTCGAAAAGTAATATTTCCGCGTCGCGATCGCTGCTTATTTCTAACAGTTCAGCGGCACCGATTGCTACTCCATCTCCCGCGTTCAAGCTATGACCGTTGAGTGCCACTGCACCCCGCGCTACTTGCAGCCAGGCATAACGATTTGGTTGCAATTGATAAGTGACCCGATCTTGCGGTTGCAATATGGCTGAATACAAATTCACGTCTTGATGAATTGTCACAGCACCATCGCGTCCATCTTTAGCGGCAATTAACCGCAATTTTCCTTGTCTTTCTGCAACTGAAAATGCTTTTTGTTCGTAACTCGGCTCTAAGCCTTGGCGATCGGGCAGAATCCAAATTTGCAAGAGGTGAACTGGTTCGGTAGCAGAAGGATTGAATTCGCTGTGCATAATTCCCGTTCCAGCACTCATCCTTTGTACTTCTCCGGGTCGGACGATCTCCCCATTACCAATACTATCTTTATGTTCGAGCGCGCCTTCAAGGACGTAGGTGAGAATTTCCATGTCCCGATGTCCGTGAGTCCCAAACCCTCTTCCTGGCTGGACTCGATCTTCGTTAATCACGCGCAGCGATCGAAATCCCATGTGAGAGGGGTCGTAGTAGTTTGCAAATGAAAAGGTGTGATAGCTATCTAACCACCCATGATTTGCATGTCCGCGTTCTTGGCTTTGTCTGAGTGTAATCATATTCTGTCCTCCAACTTAGTTTGAATTATTTAGTTCAATATCAATTAATTTAATATTAAACTATTTAACCAAAAAAAGAGAACCGCTCCCATGTACGGCTTTCCTCACAAAGAAAGTGGTGCGTAATTTAATTCCGAATTCCGAATTCCGAATTCCGAATTCCTCTCACCTTGGTCGATCGAACTGCGAAGGAGGACGGAAATTCTCGACTGGGGTATTTTTCAAGGCTTGTGACATGAACGATCGCCAGATCGGGGCAACAAATACGCCACCTGTTGCACCCTTACCGACAGGTTGGTAGTTATCGTTGCCGACCCAAACAGCTGTGGATAGTTGAGGCACGAAACCGACAAACCAAATATCCCGTTCTGAAGATGTGGTTCCCGTCTTACCTGCGGCGGGGCGACCGATTTGAGCGGCGGTTCCCGTACCGCTAGTAATTACCCCTTTCATCACGTCTGTTAAGGTAGCGGCTGCCCAAGGCTCTAAGACGAGTTGGGGTTTGGGAGAGTTATCGAGGATAACGTTACCACTACTATCGGTGACGCGGGCAATAATAGTTGGTTTGGACTGCCAACCGTAATTAGCAATTGTCGCGTAGGCACTTGCCATTTCCAAAGGCGTGACACCGATCGCTCCTAATGGTAAAGATGGCACTGGTTCCATCGGGCTGTTGATGCCCAAGATGCGGCACGTCTCGACCACCTTATTCAAACCCACAGCGCTACCTAGCTTCACGGCGGGGATGTTACGCGACACTTCGAGCGATCGCCGCACTGGCATGGGACCGTTGAAAGAGTCATCGTAATTTTTCGGAGTCCAAATTCCGCCAGGGATGCGGTAACTGACCGGAGTATCATTGATAACGCTATTGGGCGTAAATTTTCCTGAAGCAAATGCCGTGTAATAGACAAACGGCTTAAAAGACGATCCTGGCTGGCGACGGGCTTGAGTCGCGCGGTTAAATTCGCTTTTTCGATAATCTACCCCACCTACCAATGCTTTAATAAATTGAGTGCGCGGATCGACTGACACCAAAGCCATCTGGTCGGCACGGACACCCTGAGAGCGAATGGTTTTATGCCACTTTGCTACGGTCTCCTCGGCGATCCGCTGCATGTTGTAGTCAATGGTAGTTTGCACCCGCAGCCCGCCTTTTTGCACGGCTTCTATTCCGTATTCCCGTTCTAACTCTTGAGCCGCAGTATTAGTAACAAAGGGCATACTACTACGTTGGAACGAGCGAACTTTCCCCAGGGTAATTTTTGTTTCCCTCGCCTTCTCGTATTCCTCTGCCGTAATCCAGCCCAAACTGCGCATTCGGTTCAAAACAGTTTCTTGGCGTTGTTTCGCCGTTTTCATGCTGACAAATGGGCTGTAGTTTTGCGGTGCTTGAATGATTCCTGCCATCATCGCCGCTTCCGCCAAATTTAAGTCTGCGGCTGACTTGCCGAAATAGCTTTGGGCTGCCGTTTCTACGCCATAGTTATTGTGTCCCCAAAACACTTGATTGAGGTACATTTCTAAAATTTGGTCTTTGCTGAGAATTTGTTCTAAACGAATGGCTAAGACTGCTTCGGCAACTTTGCGGCTAAATCGGCGCTGCTGCGTCAGAAAAATATTTTTCACCAGCTGCATCGTCAGGGTCGAGCCGCCTTCTGCCACTGCCCCGCGCTGCCAGTTGACGATTGAGGCACGCCCGACGCTACTAATATTTATGCCGTTATGGGAATAAAAATGACTGTCTTCGATCGCCAGAACTGCTCGTTTTAATTCTGGAGAGATTTTATTTAAAGGGATGACTTCGCGATTGGCTTCGCCGTGAATACTGGCAAGGACTTTGCCGTTTATATCATAAAAATATGATGTTTCCGAAGGAATATAGTTACGCAATACTCTGACATCGGGTAAGTTGCGGAAGCTAATTGCTAAGCCGACTAGCCCTCCAGCTACAATGGCACTAGTCAACATAATGACTGCTAGAAGGGTTCCGCCTGTCACCTGACTGACTTCTTTAAGAAATTTCCAGCCAGGTGATGAATATCTCGGTTTTTCTCGGGCAATGCTAGAAGACACAGCGGTTTAATTTCCTCAACTTAATAGCCAAGAGATTTGTCTGCGATCGCGATCGCCAAATCAGCGGATAATTTTGTCACTATAGTAGTCTGTCAATTAAGCGATTGAGAAGGTTGCGAGTGAGTGTAACGAATTTATCATCCCCAAGGCAAGAGCCAAGCTCTCAATTAGCCACCGCGACACCCGATCCAAATTGGCTGCGACGTGGTGTCAGCGAAATCTTTCCAGACCAGCCTGATTCTAGCAATCCCGAAGAAAGTCTGGAAAAATTGTTAAAAATGACAAATCGACCCTTGCGTATCAAGTTCGGGATTGACCCCACTGGCGCGGAGATTCATTTAGGTCATAGTATTCCAGTCCGCAAGCTCAGAGCGTTTCAGGATGCCGGACATAAAGCCGTTTTGCTGATTGGCGATTTCACGGCTAGAATTGGCGACCCCACTGGCAGATCGGAAGTTCGCCGTCAATTGAGTGCGGCAGAAGTTGCCGAGAATGCTAAGAATTATTTAGATCAGGTACGTCCAATTTTAGATTTTGCTCCCGACAAGTTGGAAGTTCGTTACAACTCAGAATGGTTGTCAAAACTCGATTTGACCAAAATTCTAGAATTGTTGTCTACGATGACTGTCGGGCAAATGTTGGCAAAAGAAGGGTTTGCCGAACGTTACGAGAAAGAAAATCCCATTTACATCCACGAATTTCTCTATCCCCTGGTACAGGGATACGATTCTGTAGCGCTAGAAGCAGATGTAGAGTTGGGTGGAACAGACCAAAAATTTAACATTGCTGTAGGGCGAGATTTGCAAAGACATTTCGGACAAAAGCCACAGTTTGGCGTGCTGTTACCAATTTTGATTGGCACGGATGGCAACCAGAAAATGTCTAAGTCGCTGGGAAATCAAGTGGGACTGCTAGAAGAACCGCTATTGATGTATTCCAAGCTGGAAAAAACGCCAGACCATTTGCTCAAAGATTATTTCGAGTTATTGACAAATTTACCCTTAGATGGATTGCCGGAAACTCCCCGCGATCGCCAGAAGCTGCTCGCTTTAGAGGTTGTCAGTCAATACCACGGCAAAGAAGCCGCTCAAAACGCTCAAAAAGCAGCAATGTCACTGGTACAAGGCAATACAGCCGATACTTCAGCCGTACCAGAATTTTCGCTATCTCAAATCAAATTTCCAGCAAAATTGTTTTACATTGTCAGCGCCAGTGGTTTGTGTCCGACTAGTTCTGAAGCCCGCAGGCAAGTTCAAGGTGGAGCAGTTAAACTGGATGGCGATCGCCTCAACCAAGTAGACCTAATCTTTAATTCTCCAGATGAATTGGATGGTAAAGTCTTACAAGTTGGCAAAAATAAATTTGTCAAATTGGTAATGGGTAATGGGTAGTTGGTAGTTGGCGATCGTTCTCCCTTGTCCTCCTTGTCTCCCTTGTCTCTAAACCCAACACCCATGCATACAGACCGAATTATCGTTCCCCTAGACGTACCGACAGAAGCTCTTGCGATCGCGCTTGTGGATCGGTTGCCGCAGGTCAGCTTTTGGAAGGTTGGCTTGGAATTATTTGTGAGCTGTGGTGGTGGTATTCTCAGTACGTTGAAACAGCGGCAAAAGCGAATATTTCTAGACCTCAAGTTTCACGATATCCCGAATACGGTAGCTGGGGCATGTCGGGCGGCGGCGGGATATGGAGTCGATTTAGTGACGATTCATGCGACTGCTGGTAAAGATGCTTTGTCACTGGCTCAACAAGCGGCACAGGAGGGAGCAAAGACGGCGGGTGTAGCACCACCAAAATTAATTGCGATTACTGTTTTAACGAGTCTTTCTGCTCGTCAGCTTGCTTTTGAGTTAAAAATTCCCTTGGAACTACCGGAATATGCCTTAGAAATGGCTTCATTAGCTCGGGAAGCAGGTTTAGATGGGGCTGTTTGTTCGCCGCAAGAGGTGGAACAGTTGCGGCGGATTTGCGGCGATGATTTTCTCTTAGTGTGTCCTGGGGTGCGTCCGAGCTGGGCAGCAAAAGGCGATCAAACGCGATCGCTGACTCCCGCACAGGCAATTCAAGCAGGGGCAGATTATCTCGTCATCGGTCGTCCAATTACTGCTGCTGCCAATCCAGAGGAGGCTTGGGAGCGTATTTGTCAGGAGTTGGCGGGGTGATGAAGAGAATTCGGAATTCGGAATTCGGAATTCGGAATTCCGAATTCTCGGCTGAAGAGAGAGAAGCAAGCTACGAAATTTGGAATTTAACCCTGATTCGCTCGTTTTTCAACTCCAAATTGCACTTTTTTCTACTTTCTTTACTAGCTGTTACTCAAATACCCTTACCTGCCTATCCGACTTCTGACTCCTGCACGGGCGTACAGCAGTGCGCCCCTACGACTTCCGACTCCCATTGTTCTACTCAAGATCTTAAAACCCTGACCGATCGACTTCTCAGAGATTTGCCTGGATATGCCAATCGCACTAGTCAACGCGCTCGTAGGTTGAGCCGCAGTACAGATCTTTATACGTATGTATTGGTAGCAGGGAATCCAGAGTTTGAACCTTTAACTACCGATCCTGGTGTTTACCAGCCTAAATCGCCACAGGCGGATGGTGAAGACGTGCAGCAGGTATTTTTTACGACCTTGGAGCGACAGTATTTAAAAGATCGCGCCGTAGAATTGCAGGGGTTTCACTGGGCTTTTTTCGCCAAAACTGAAGATGGATGGCGTTTGGCTAGTATGTTTACTCGAATTGGCGATCGCGCTGGCAAAAGACCCCCCACGCCACCAGAGGAAACGAGTGATGGTATTATTGCCCAGGCAATTGAAACTTGGTTGCGTGATTGTCGAGCCAGAAGTCGGGCGCGAGATGCGAAGGAGTAGGGTGCATTAAATAACGTACCCTACTAGCAAATCTCATCCAGTTTTTTTCTCACTTCTTGAATATCCTGCCACATCAACCACTTAGGACTACCTTTTTCGCGAGATTGGTTGCGTAACAAATAAGCAGGATGGAAGATGGGCATACACAAGCGTCCTTGCCACTCCAACCACGTACCACGAATTTTAGATATCGCTCTTTTTTCGCCTAACAAGCCTTTGAGTGCTGTCGCGCCAGTTAAAAGAATAATTTTTGGCTCGATTAGGCGAATTTGTTCTAACAAATAAGGCTTGCAAGCTTCTACTTCATCAGTGGTAGGCGTGCGATTTCCTGGTGGTCGGCATTTATTGATATTGCAGATATATATATCTTTGTCTGTATTTAATTTTACAGAATCTAAAATTTTCTCTAAAAGTTGTCCGGCTTTCCCCACAAAGGGCAACCCTGTCTCATCTTCGTTTTGCCCTGGTGCCTCGCCAATAATCATAATCGGGGCTTGGGGATGACCTCGCCCAACTACGGCATGATGGCGCGTTGCTCCTAGTTCGCAGCGCTGGCACTGATTGCAGTGCTGTGCCAATTCAACTAGGCTGGGGTAAGTCCCTATGGGAATAGGAATTTTCGCATCTGTGGGAATCAGATCCAGTTGCGGCGGTGCGACTGGTTCGACGACATCTGAACTTGCAAATAAGCTGAGCTGGTCTTCGCTAGACATGGAATAAAAATTGTAGCTGCGCTAGCAAACCTTCCAATTGTAGCGAAATTGTGACTACTTTAACCCTCTTTCTATCTACTTGTCTCCCTTACAACTCCCGACTCCCGACTAAAACTGAAAATGAGGAAACTATTACTAAAAAAATAAATCTTGTTGCATTTGCTAGCCGATTGGAAAAAAGGCTGTAGAACACAGTTAAACTGCGGAAACATCCTTGAAGATATAAGCAGTATGCCGTCCTCAGCCGAAAGTATGTCAACTGCTATATTGTTTCGCGATCGCGTTGCTGCTGGAGAACAACTAGCACCGGAAATTCATCGTCTTCTGGACAAAATTACGGCTGTTTCTAACGTTGCCCCTTATCCGATTGTCTATGCCCTACCACGGGGAGGATTGCCTGTAGCAGTGCCAGTAGCGCGGCGGCTGCGTTGTCCGATAGATATTGTGGTGGCAAAAAAGATCGGTCATCCCCAAAACCCAGAACTAGCGATTGGAGCAGTTACAGCAGATGGTAACGTCTTGTGGGCAGGACAAACATCAATTGCTCTCCAAAATTCACCACCGGGAAAAATAGCGCTGGAAGCAGCCCTGAGCAAGGCAAAATTGCAGATGGCAGTCCTCAATTCTGGTCGCTCCCAACATCTGTCTCTTATACACATCT
>NZ_PYCI01000061.1:0-36300 GCF_003015105.1 Chroococcidiopsis sp. CCALA 051
AGATGTGTATAAGAGACAGCTCTCGAAGCCTATCAACGCGAAATAGATAGCCCCAATAGCGAGTTACTAGGATTATTTCTGGAAAAAAATCAGGACAACCAGGACGAGGAGGCAGGTGAGCAGGTGGGCAACTACCAACTACCAACTACCAACTACCAACTACCAACTACCAATTACCAACTCCTAGCAATGGGCTGTTTCTGGGCAATTTTAGATGAAGCTCACATTACCTTGCTGGCGGTTCATCCCGATTATCAGGGACGAGGTTTGGGACAAGCATTGCTTTGGGGATTGATGCAGGCTGCACGCGATCGCGCCTTGGAACGAGCGACTCTGGAAGTGAGGGAATCTAATCAACCAGCTATCTCTCTTTACAGCAAATTTGGTTTTCAACTAGCTGGGCGCAGGCGACGATACTACAAAGATACGAATGAAGATGCCCTAATTCTGTGGCAGAGTGGGTTGCAACAACCGGAGTTTCAAGCTAAGTTGACAGGCTGGCACGATCTGGCAAGCGATCGCCTCCAACAATCTGGTTTCAGCTTAAACGTTCAAAAACTAGAGATTACCCGCCCAGAGTCAAGAAATTTGAGCTAAAAAGCTTGACAAATGACTGATTTTATCCACATAATTTCTGGTTGGAAGCAATTACGCGGCTGAAATACTGATGGATTTATCCCGAATTAAAAGCGACAAGCAATCGCTTTTTCAGGCTGAGTCAAGGGCAGCAATGACAGCAGATAAGCGAAGCTTCTGAGTTGAGGCAAAAATTTTGGCTGCATAAGGCGGTTTTTGCCAGGTTCGATGGCGTAGTGACGCTCTTAGATATGGATTGCAAAGTAGGCGTGGATTAAAAAACTATTAACAAAAGATAAAGATTGCGCTCGCAGTAGGTGAATCCTGAGCTGGTTGTCGGTAATATCAATAGACAGCCAGATAATTAGCATGTGCTAAAATCAGCGTACCGGCACGACTCAGGTGATGGAATACAGCCATGTTTGAACGCTTCACAGAAAAAGCAATTAAGGTGATCATGCTGGCCCAGGAAGAAGCTCGCCGCCTGGGTCACAACTTCGTAGGCACAGAGCAGATCCTCCTGGGTCTGATTGGAGAAGGCACGGGCGTAGCAGCTAAAGTCCTCAAAACGATGGGTGTCAATCTCAAAGATGCCCGGATCGAAGTAGAGAAAATTATCGGACGCGGCTCGGGATTTGTAGCTGTAGAAATTCCCTTCACCCCAAGAGCGAAGCGGGTTCTGGAGCTATCTTTAGAAGAAGCTCGCCAATTAGGTCATAACTATATTGGCACTGAGCATCTCCTGTTGGGTCTGATCCGTGAAGGAGAAGGCGTAGCGGCTAGAGTGTTGGAAAACTTGGGAGTTGACCTATCGAAGGTACGCACTCAGGTAATTCGCATGTTGGGAGAAACGGCTGAAGTTTCGGCAGGCTCCCAGTCTGGACGCACCAAGACCCCCACATTGGACGAGTTCGGTTCCAATTTGACCCAAATGGCAGGAGAAGGCAAACTCGATCCTGTAGTCGGTCGTGAAAAAGAAATCGAGCGCGTGATTCAGATTCTGGGTCGGCGCACGAAAAACAATCCCGTGCTGATCGGGGAACCAGGGGTAGGTAAGACCGCGATCGCTGAAGGTTTAGCCTCTCGGATCGCCAACAAAGACGTACCCGACATTTTGGAAGAAAAGCGCGTCGTCACCCTCGACATTGGCTTGCTCGTAGCAGGTACGAAATATCGAGGTGAATTTGAAGAGCGCCTGAAGAAGATCATGGACGAAATCCGTTCTGCTGGGAACGTGATTTTGGTAATTGACGAGGTGCATACCCTGATCGGTGCGGGTGCAGCAGAAGGGGCGATCGATGCAGCAAACATCCTGAAGCCAGCTTTGGCGCGGGGTGAATTGCAATGTATCGGTGCAACAACCCTTGATGAGTATCGCAAGCACATCGAGCGGGATGCAGCCCTAGAACGACGCTTCCAACCCGTGATGGTGGGCGAACCTTCCGTTGATGAAACTATTGAAATTCTCTTCGGACTGCGCGATCGCTACGAGCAGCACCACAAGCTGAAAATCTCCGATGCGGCGCTAGAAGCAGCAGCCAAACTGTCCGACCGTTATATTAGCGATCGCTACCTGCCAGACAAAGCCATTGACTTAATCGACGAAGCAGGTTCGCGGGTACGGTTAATTAACTCTCAGTTACCCCCAGCAGCGAAGGAATTAGATAAAGAACTGCGTCAAGTATTGAAAGAAAAAGACGACGCTGTACGCACTCAAGATTTCGACCGGGCGGGAGAACTGCGCGATCGCGAAATGGAACTAAGAGCAGAAATTCGAGCGATCGCTCAATCCAAAACAGGTACTACTAAGAGCGAGGGTGATGACTCTCCCGTAGTCACGGAAGAAGATATCGCTCAAATCGTTGCTTCTTGGACTGGCGTACCAGTCAACAAGCTGACCGAATCCGAGTCTGAAAAGCTGCTGCACATGGAAGACACCCTGCACCAGCGCTTGATCGGTCAAGAAGAGGCTGTTAGAGCGGTTTCTAAGGCAATTCGCCGCGCCCGTGTCGGCTTGAAGAATCCCAACCGTCCGATCGCTAGCTTCGTGTTCTCCGGTCCTACTGGGGTTGGTAAAACCGAGTTAACGAAATCTTTGGCGGCTTACTTCTTCGGCTCCGAAGATGCGATGATCCGCTTGGATATGTCTGAGTACATGGAACGGCACACCGTTTCTAAATTAATTGGTTCGCCTCCTGGTTACGTCGGTTATAACGAAGGCGGACAGTTAACAGAAGCCGTGCGTCGTCGTCCTTATACCGTCGTGCTATTCGACGAAATTGAAAAAGCACACCCCGATGTCTTCAACATGCTATTGCAAATTTTGGAAGACGGGCGGTTAACAGATGCCAAGGGACGTACAGTAGATTTCAAGAATACCTTGATCATTCTTACCTCTAACATTGGTTCTAAGGTAATTGAAAAAGGTGGCGGTGGAATCGGCTTTGAATTCTCCTCGGAAGATGCAGCCGAAACTCAATACAACCGCATTCGTTCCTTGGTGAACGAAGAGTTGAAGCAATACTTCCGTCCAGAGTTCCTCAACCGCTTGGATGAAATCATCGTCTTCCGTCAGTTGAGTAAGGCAGAGGTGAAAGAAATTGCCGATATCATGCTCAAGGAAGTCTTCGGACGCTTAACTGAGAAGGGCATTACCCTCACAGTTACCGAACGATTCAAGGATCGCTTGGTAGAAGAAGGCTACAACCCCAGCTATGGTGCTAGACCATTACGCCGCGCCATCATGCGCCTGTTAGAAGATAGCTTGGCAGAAGAAATTCTGTCCGGTCGCATCAAAGAAGGCGATGAAGCTGTGGTAGATGTCGATGACACTGGTAATGTAAAAGTGTTATCGCAAGAGCGCAAAGAGTTGTTGCCGCAAGCAGCCGAGTAATTAGTTTAAGTTAATTTAAATTTGTAGGGTGGGCATTGCCCACCTTATTTTTTTAGTTAAAATGCGATCGAATTATTCAGTAACCGGACTTGGAAGCGTGCCAGAAACAATCCCAGAAATTATAACTTTTGAGGAAATGCAGCATCGCTACGCAGGAAAGTGGGTATTGATTGCCGAGCATGAATCGGACGAAAATATGCGGGTTGTGCGGGGTGAAGTGCTAGTTCACTCTGTTAATCGAGATGAAGTATACGACAGACTGAAAGATTTTCAAGGGCGATCGCTAGCTATTGAGTACATAGGTACTCCTCCCCCAGAATGGGCAGTTATGCTGTGAGCAAACAGAGGCTATATCACGTAAATCGTTGGGATGATCTGCTGTGGTTACGTGTTGCTGTCGGGAATCGAGATGGCAGTAGTATTGTTAAAGTGCGTTTACTTATAGATACTGGCGCTAGCTTTACCACCTTGCCAACTAGAGTTTTACAATTGGTAGGATGCCAGCTAGAGCGACCTTTACGGAGGCAAATTATCACAGCAGCAAGCAGTACGATCTCAGCTCCAGTTGTTGCCGTGCCTTGGTTTAACTGTTTAAGACAACGAATTGAGAACTTTCCTGTAGTTGCCTACACAATTCCGGCAAATGCATTTGTGGATGGGTTGCTAGGTATAGATTTTCTCAGAAAATATCGTGCAATTATTAATGTTGCAGAGGCAGAGATTTGGATTGCAGGTGATGATTAAGGCTTCAGCTATAAGTCAGTAAGGATAAGCACTTAGAGATAGTATTCAAAAATTGGTAAATCACCTATCTTAAGTAAGAATTGATTGTTTTCGAGTGCATATTTTAGCTTTCGCTACCTCGATCTATTATCCGTAATTTTGCTGTTACTTAACTCTGTGTAATTTTGCTGTAGCCATCTACCTATTGGGTCTGTATTAATCGTAGTTAAAGAAATTACACGCACTATCTGTATATGTTGTTCTTTCTTCTTCTCAAGGGAGTAATAAGTTCAACCTAGATTGAATTTCGATCCTTTGTTGCTGCCCTTCTAGTAACAAATGGATGTGCCAGTAATTAAAGAAGAATTCGTATATTAATTAAACCAGGAATAAGTTATGGGTAAAGCTATTGGGATAGATTTGGGAACAACCAACTCTGTTGCAGCTTTTAAGTTGGCTGATGTGGAAGTAATTACAGCTGAGGACAATTCACCTCCAGATAGAAAGCTGACGCGATCGGTGGTGGCTTCAGAGCAAGGAAAGCTTTTAGTCGGAGAGAAAGCATACAACCAATTAAAAGCCGATCCTGAAAATGTAATTACGTCCATCAAGCGTCTAATGGGGCGCGGTTTTAGCGATTCAGCCGTACAACAACAAAAGTCTCACTGTAGTTACAAAATTACCGAGCCGACGCAAGGGACGGAAAACGGAATTGCAATTTGGCTAGGGGGAAAAGAATATCAGCCAGAGGATATCTCAGCAGAAATTCTTAGAAAAGTCGTACAAAATACTAAAAATTATCTTCAGGGAATCGGTAAAGCAGGAGAGGTCATTAACCAAGCAGTCATCACCGTCCCTGCCTACTTTAATGACAAGCAGCGTCAAGCTACCCGTACCGCTGCCTTAAGAGCTGGTTTAACTCCCCTAGAACTACTAGCAGAACCTACCGCAGCAGCGATCTCCTACGGTTATAGTGCCGATGGTGGGGATGTCAAAACAATTTTAGTTTATGACTTTGGCGGAGGAACGTTCGATGCTTCGTTAATCGTAGCTGCCGGAACGCAGTTTATCGAACACGGGAAAGCGGGAGATTTATGGTTGGGAGGAGATGATATCGACTCTCAAATTATCCAGTTTGTGAAAGAAGAATTTGCTCGTCAAGAAGGGCTAGCGGATGTGGACAGCTTGATTGTCAAAATGCCCTTTTATCAACGAGTGAGATTTCATGCAGACCTGAAAATTGCTGTGGAACGAGCGAAGATTGACTTGAGCAAATCTACTTCAGTTCGGATTACACCACCGCCTTTAATTGATGAACTGGGCATGACCATCGATATCGATATAGAACTGACGCGCGATCGCTTTGAGGCAACGATCGCACCTTTGGTAGAGCGATCGATCCAAATTTGCCATCAAGCATTGGAAAAGTCAGAGTATCCACCAGATATGGTAGACGTAGTGCTATTGGTCGGTGGTTCTTCTCAAATTCCCTACGTGCAACGCAAAATTAAAGAAGCATTTGGCGCTGATAAGGTAGTCGTTCACCCCCGCCCGATGACTGGAGTGGCAGAAGGTGCGGCTATCGTTGCCGCAGGACTTACAGACAAAGTAGGAACTGTGTCTCGCAACTACTTTATTAAGCTAGAAGATTCCCAGCAGAAAAATCTCAGGCACAAGGTGATTAGCCAAGGTGACATCTTACCGGTGGCAACTTCACACACCTTTAAAACGGTGGCGGACGGACAGCGCCTTATTCACTTTGAGTTTTTTAGTCCTGACGAGGTGAGAGCTGAGCTAGATCGCATAGATCGAGATGAGTCTATCGGAGAAATGTGGTTGAGCTTAGACCAACACTATCCAAGCGGTACAGAAATTCTCGTCAATTTAGAACTGGATGAAAAAAATAACGATCTGAAAATTCGGGCAACGTTGAAAAACGATCCTTCAGTGAGTGTCAGTTGTACATTCTCTCGCGGTCGGTCGGATGAAAAAGTCTATCGGGATCTTAAGCAAGCGATCGCCAATCTCAATGAAATGAATTTAACCGCTTATGGAGTTGAAGAAGCTCTCAAGCTAGCAGTACCCGTTGTGAACAAAGCAAATCAAATTATCGATCGCAGAACGGGAGAAGAACTCGCCGATATTCGCGATCGCGCCCAAGACGATTTGAAGAAATTCCAAGTATCCATGTCACAGGAGCGATTGGAAGCTGAGTATTTAGTTAGTGAATGCCGACGAGTAATTCAGCTTTGTGGTTCTCTAATTCCTCAAGAACAACAGCAGCGATTGCAGAAGCTAGCAACACAGCTAGAAGAGGCAATTGAGAAGAATAACGAATCAGCAATTCAGTCGCTATCAGAGGATGCAGAACGGGAACTCGGCAACCTACCTAATGAAGTACAACTAGTCAGTGCGTGTCGAGAGGCGATTGGTCGAGCAAATGCCACTGCGCCAACGCAAGCTAGAGCAATGGCTGACAAGCTTTCGCGGATGGTGAGCGCCCTAGAAGACAAAAATGGACGTGAAGTAGATCGCCTGTGGCAAGAACTTCAACCCGATGTGGGTCATTGGCTCAAGCAAGATTCACCCAAAAACAGCATAGCTATAGGGCTAACGCGATGACGCATCTCCTAAATTGTCCCGTCTGCGGATATAAAGAAATTGCTGGTAATAGTTGTCCTAACTGCGATACCGATATTTCCTTGTTGCGATCGCTCGCGGAACTTCCCACATTAAATTCGTTAGCAACTCGCAAAATCACTGGATGGCAAGTGGGAGCCGCTCTAATAATTTTAATTATGGGTATTGGTTTAGGAACGCTAAGTAGTTTTCTATTCTTCAATCCGGCACAGTTACTTACTACCACTATCAACTCTCCAAGTCCTGTTGTTAAGGGTGCTGATCCAACGCCCTCATTACTCACACGTAAACCTGTCGAATATTCACAGCAGACTTCACAACCAACTCATTATGTTACTAAGCCTGGAGACTCACTATCAAAAATTGCTGAACGCTTCTATGGGAATGCTGCTTTATGGAATTCTCTAGTTGAAGCTAATCCGAAGCTCACAGGAAGAGAAAACTTTTTAGTAATTGGAGAACTGCTACTTATTCCGAAACGTGAGGAGGCTTGTCGTGGGAGTTTTTGATGCATTTGGTAAGTTTATAGATAATGCTTGGAAGACTAAGGAAGTCTTTGACAAAGCTGCTATCGCCAAGCAGGAATTCCAAAAAGCAGAGCTAAAGGCTCAAATAAAACATTTCCGAGAGGCAGCTAAAATTACGGAGGAAATACTCACGTCTTGGTTATGGAATGGGTCGTTTGCAAGGCAATGGGTTCAAGAGATTGCTATAGGCGATTTTTTAGAGCATGTAAAAATAAAGCAGGATGAGTGGATTCGGAAAGTTTTTGAGGCTGACACACTAGCTAATCGTGCTAAATCTCTACTGGAGAAGGATACAGCCAATCCTTTAGAAATACAATTCTTAAGCGAGGCACTTACTTTATTTCAGGAAAGTAATCAACTAATATATGATGAGGCTTTTATTCAATCTGCTAAAGAATGCGAACGAGAAATTTTACGGCGGCGAAAATTTCAGTCTATCGTGGCGAGTGCAGAAGATCAGGCAAAAAAGCTCTTGTTTAAGCAAGCCGTCAAAACGTACTTTGAGGCTAAGCAGCTATACCAAACTACTACAGTTGAGACTGCCTTAAAATTTTGTTCGTCTAAAGTTATTCAAGAAGAAGCCTATGAAACTGTACTAAGGCAAACTCACCAAGCTTCTCAAGAAGGAAAACTAAGAGCAGCGATCGCGCTTTTGGAATCTGCTTTAACTAATTTTCCCCGCCCAGATGGAATTGAATTACTAAAGCAGTTAAAATGCACTATCAAAGGCAGAGAAAAGTTTCGGGCGGGACTGAGTGCTGAGAAACTTGGTGCTTTTCAAGAGGCAACACTTATGTATAAAGAGGCAAAAACCCTTTTAAGTGAGCCTAATGAATGCCAAATTCGATTAGGAATTGTGGCAATTAAGATAGGGGATTGGAAGACAGCATTATCTCATTTGAATGACTTATCTGGAGAACAAGCTGCTTACTTGCGCGGATTTGTCCACGCTAAACAAGGAGATTTACAGCAAGCCCATAGAGAGTGGCAGTCTTCCACTCATACAGCAATTGAATCGCAAAAAGAGCTGCTCAAAAGTCTAGCCCAAAGACAACGTTTACTAGCCATCCAAAATATTGAGCAACTAGTTAAGGCTGAAAATTTAGATAATGCTATGGCAACGAGTACGGCATTTGTGCAAAAATTTGGTTCTAACTTATTAGTTCAGGAAAATCTCGATCACTATATTCTGCCGCGAATAGAAACAGATGTTTGGCAAAATTCAGACTGGAAAGCTATTGCTGATACAGCAGAGCAAGCCTGGCTTACAAAGCCTAATTTTACTTCCTTGCACAATTGGGTGGTTGCAAATTACTACTATGCCTTAGCTAAGCTGCCAGAAGCGCAAGAGTTTGATTCGCTACAAAATTTGATTGTTGCTTTATCAACAGCATTAGCAAATATACACCAAGATCCAGCTCTAAAAAATATCCCTTGGTTGGGTAATCAACAAGTTGATTATGATTCAGTTTTTTCAGATTTACTGCGAAGGCTAGAAGAAGCAATTGATGCTACTAAGGATAGAGATATTACTCAGTACTTGAAACTACGCGATCGCTATCGGTTGGAGGTAACAGCCTTGCGTTTAATAGGTCAGCCACCAACAAAAGGTATGAAAATGAATGATATTTTTGTTACACCTGGTTGTTACGAGCGTTATTCTAAGCAGATAGCATCCAAATGGATAGGTTCTATTAATTTGAGCCAGGATATCCGGCGATCGCTCTACACGCCTTGGGGATTAGCTGTCGCTGCTTGTATGGAAGGAGACATTCAAAGAGCAATACAGCTTAAGCCTTCTATTAAATCAAAAATAGAGGCAGAATTATTTGCTCAGAGATTTATAGCTTATCATGAAGGATGCTATCTATTACAGCAACAAAAATGGAAGCAAGCAATTTCTCCACTCAAACAAGCACAAGCAGAAATTAAAGCTACAACTGAGTGGCAAGCAGAAGTTGACAGATTATGTGGAATTCAGCGCCAAGCAATTATAGACTTTAATGAGCATATAGACTTTTCTCTATTTTGGTACGATCTTTTAGGTAGCTCACCTGCTAAAAGCTATCTGGTTGAGTATAGAGCAGAACACATTAGAACCCAGCTAGTAAATGAAGAGATATCTTTACAAAAAGCATTGCAAGAGCTGCGAATAGCCCAGCAAATTGACGAACAAAATCCGATTTTAATTGAAATAATTGAAAGGTTGGAGCTACAACAAGAACTTGAAGAAATTGATAGGTTGTTCAAGAATCATCGATTTGAAGAGATGGTTAGTCGAGCTAAGCGATCGCGTCATGAGCGAGCTCGTTACATCGTTGCCGAATTTTTTCTAGAAATTGCTATTAAAAATGTTAGTAAAGATAATTTAAATTATGAAGAAATAACGGTTATAAAACAACTAGGACGCTGGGCTTATGAAATCTGCCCTAATGAACCTGCATTTCAAGAAGTGTATCGCTTAATGAGAATACCGTATTAAGAGATGGCAAACGCAGCTAAGTGAAAAATCTTCAGAAATGTCTCGCTCCGCTCTACGTGAAAAGTTAAATACTTCTAGAAGAAGCTTAATGAATAAAAATCTAAATCCTAATTCAATCAATCCATACGATATTTTAGGTATTTCACCATCTGCCTCAAAAGCTGAAATTACTAAGGCAGTGGCAATGGCAATGAAGCGCAAACAATATCCCGTAGATGTCATTGCCAAAGCTCAAAAAAGCCTGATGAAAGCTGAAGAACGTATTATTGCTGATTATTTACGTCCGATTTTACCTACTGTTAAAAGATTCAAGTATAGTGACTTATCTGCCTTAGAACAGCCACTACCAAAGTTAGAGCTATTATCAGAATTTGACGAACTAGATGGAGCGATCGCGCAAGCATCTGCCGAGGAAAGCTTAGAGCAACTACCTTTGGAAGTAAATATAAATGATAGAAATATCCATCGTAGCGATCGCTTTGATTTAGCAAATAATTCTTCAGCTCCCAGCATAGGCTTAGAACAACAAGATACTATTACTATTTAGGAATTCCCATGTCTGATGCAGTTCAATCTTATATCCTTACGCAAGACTTACGCGACTTACTCGCACAAGAAATTAGCACTTTAAAAAAGCAAAATATTTTACTGCAACAGTCAGTGCGAGAACAAAAAACTATAGCAGCAGCGGTAAATGAAGAGCTGTTTTTAGAATTATTAGAAGTTGGAGATACTCTAGAAGTATTGCTCGATTACCTAGCAAATAACTCTACTCCAAGTTCAGAATTCATTCAGCGATTACCTAAGTCTTTAGGAGCAGTCCAATGTAAGTTTCTCAACATTCTAAAAAAACGTCAAGTTACTACTATAGAAATAGAAGGAACACAGCCAGATTTTAACTTGTGTCGTGTGGTAGAGCGAGAAATACGCACTGATTTGGCAGATCAAACTATTACAAAAGTTGTCCGCAAAGGATTTTATTTAGATGAAAAAGTGTTGCGTCCAATTGAAATTATTACATCTAAATTAGAGTGAAAATTAGTTGTTACCTTCTAATCGGTATCCCAGAAGGAGAAATTTTAGTCGGATCGACAGTAATTAGTGAATTCTCTCGATAATAGTAACTAGTCGTGCCGTCACTTTCAGCTCATCACGAGTTCAATTTGCCTTCAACATTGCATCTTTAATGGCTTGATGCCCGAAATCATTAGGATGAATGAAATCGTTGCTAACTAAAGTACTAGCACCACGATTGAGCATGTACTGATAAACGTCTGCCCACTTAGTATGATATCGCCGCGCGATCGCTTTGGTTGCATCCCGATATTGCCGATGTTTTGTAGTAGAACCTGCATTATAGGGCGGGTAGAGAGAATAACCAGTAGGATTTATGTAAGGGGGAGAACCAATAACAATATGACTGGGAGGGATTCCAGCTGAAATTAGTCCCGCTACTACTTCATCTAAATCATTTTGAAAGTTCATTGTCGAAAAATTAGCTCCGTTGTAGCGCAGATCGTTTAAGCCGTAGAGAATATAAACATAATTAGGAGAGCGCTGAATGATATCTTGCTGATAGCGATCGCGACCGTTATTTGCTAAAACTGGAACAGTATTTTGTAAAACTGTAGCCGAAATTGCTTGGTTATCTTCTTGCAGATTCAAAGCATTTGTTACTAAGGTAGACCAGCGATGACTACTGTTTGATGCACCGTCACCATACGTAATACTATCACCAAAAAAAATCGCGATTTTATGTCCAAAAGTTACACTCGTACTACCATGCACGACGATCGCGATCGCTATGTATAATACACCTAGTAAGATTGAATTTAGTAATAAAACTGGATGTTTAGAACTTTTGTGACTGTTCAATAGAAATACGCTCCTCAACTGACGAGATTTTTTTCAATCTTGTCAAATATAGTTAATTTTAAATCTATTTGATTTTAAAATAACCAAAGCTATTCTGTATCCAACAACTGGCGAATAGTTCTCAGTAACTCTTGAGCAGTGTAGGGTTTGACCAAAAATGCCTTAACCCGATCGCCTACAGCCGCCAACGATTTATCGTTCGCTGCCAACCCACTTGTAGCTATAATTTTGACTTCAGAATTCAGTTTTTGTAACGTGCGAATCGTCGTGACACCATCCATTGCAGGCATCATCATATCGACCATCACCACGCTAATTTCCGAGCGATGTTGCACGTAAATTGCGATCGCATCAATCCCGTCAACCGCAGTCAGGACTCGATAATTATGTGCTTCTAAAGAAGTTTTAATAATCTCGCGAATTGCTACTTCGTCATCTGCAACTAAAATCAATTCTCCATGACCAAATGGAATTTCTCGTTCGGGCGATCGTGGCTGTTCTTCAGCCTCTTTTGCAGGTAGATACACCTGAAATTGAGTTCCTTTTTTCTCCTCACTCGTGACTTGAATAAATCCCCCGTGTCCTTTGGCAATTCCAATTGCGGTAGAAAGTCCTAATCCAGTACCTTTCCCAATGTCTTTGGTTGTGAAAAACGGCTCAAAAATTCTCTCTTGCACTGCTTTTGACATGCCCATTCCTGTATCTGCAATGGTGATGACAACATATGCACCAGCCTTTGCTTCTAAATGCATCCTTGCATAGTGTTCGTCTACTAACAAGTTCTCAGCCGCAATTTTTAAAACTCCACCATTCGGCATTGCATCGCGAGCGTTGACGCACAAATTCATTAACACTTGATGCAGTTGCGTAGCGTTGCCAGCCACCGCCCATAAATCTGGGGCGATATCTGTATAAACTGCTATTGACTTAGGAAAAGTCTCTTTGATAACTTGTTTGATTTCTGCTAATAAATGTCGCAGTTGTAAAACTGTTTGTTGTCCTTCAACCCCACGAGCAAATGATAGCACTTGCTCGATCAAAGCCGCACCCCGCTTTGCATTAGTCTCGATTGTTTGTAAAATCTGCAAGTTGCGCATGTCGTAGGTTTTCAACTGCAACAGTTGGGCTGACATTAAAATTGGAGCCAAAATATTGTTTAAATCGTGAGCGATACCACTTGCTAAAGTACCGATACTTTCTAATCGCTGAGCGCGTAAAAATTGAGTTGTCAGTTGTTTTTTCTCAGTAATATCTGTATCGACGCATAAAATCGATTTGGGTTGTCCTTGTTCGTCGCGCATCAACGTCCAACGGCTTTCGACGACGATCTCTTTGCCAGCTTGCGACACTTTTTCTAACTCGCCATACCACTCACCTGTGCGAAGAACTGTTTGCAAAGCTTGGGCGTGTAAAGATGCTTTTTTGTATAACAGCTCAAATGCACTCCTGCCTATAGCCTCCGCTGCTGTCCAACCATATAGCCGCTCTGCACCGCGATTCCAATATAATATGCGATCGCTACTGCAATCTTTGACCAAAATGGCATCGGTAGTGACATCTAATAAAGCAGCCTGTTGACGAATCTTCTGTGCCGCTTGCTTACTTTCAGTAATATCTTCAACAATATAAGCAAATCGAGCATGATGCTCTCTGCCAGTAATCGCCGAAACTGTGGCTGAGAGCCATTTCTTCCCTGTTGGTGTCTGATGGGGATAAACAAATTTGACGGGAGTTGGGCTGCGTTCTGCTTCTCGATAACGTTCGATCCAAGTTTGAATGTGATGCTGCGGTACTCCCATTTCGCTAGCAAGTCGATGCTGCATCATCTGAGGAGATAAGCCGAAAAAATTGGCAGCAGCAGCGTTGTCAGAAATATGTAAAATATCGTTTTCGCGCAGTTCTACGATCCCCATCATCATGGAGGCGCTGTCATAGAAACTCCGCAGAATCGATTCGCTTTCTCCCAATGCGGCAGCTGCTGTAACGCGATCGCTAATATCGGTTAAAATGCTGACGAAATAGAGCAATGTTCCCGTATTTGAGAATACGGGGGTAATTTTTATCTCGCTCCAGAAGGTTTGTGCGTCAGCTCGATAATTTAATAGCGTAGTTTGCAATTCTGTATTTTGAGCGATCGCCCGCTCGATTTTGGCGATCGCTTGCGGATCTGTGGCTGTTCCACAAAGTAAGCGCCAATCTTTGCCTAATACTTCTGTTAGTTGGTATCCAGTCATGCCGCAGAAAACTGAATTAGCATAGACAATCGGACACCCTTGCTGATGCGGATCGGTAATGAAAACCCCCTCAGAAACAGCAGCCATTGCTTGAGCCAGCATCAAATTTTTTGCCGATGCTTGTTTCAGAGCTGCAACTGAGCGATCGAACTGAGTATGAGCTATGGTTAAATCTGCTAACTTGCGCTGTAATTCTAACTGGGTAACGATCTGCTGGCTGAGAACTTTGAGTATGGCAATTTGTTCGGGATTTAACTCTCGCGGTACGTAATCGATGACGCACAAAGTTCCCAAGGCGTAACCTTCCGGTGTTACCAATGGTGCGCCAGCATAAAATCGAATTTGTGGATCTGTCGTGACGAGAGGATTAGTCGCAAATCTTTCGTCCTGCAAAGCATCTGGAACGATGAATACATCTCGTTGTAAGATTGCGTGAGCGCAAAAAGCTAAATCGCGATGGGTCTGAGTGACGGTTAAACCAACTTTAGACTTAAACCATTGCCGATCGCGATCGATCAGACTAATCAGAGCAATCGGGGTAGCGCAAATCCGAGCAGCGAAATGGGTAAGACTATCAAATTCAGCTTCAGGCTGAGTGTCTAAAATTTGGTATTTATTGAGGGCTGCAAGCCTCATAGCTTCATTTATAGGCGCTACAGCTTTCATACTCTTCCCTACGCTCAATTACGCTCTTTGATTATTTTTCCCCTTCGATCGCTCTGGAAAAACAAATAGCTTTGATTCCGTTTTTGCTGGCAGGTTATCTATTCTGAATCTTAGCGATCGAGGCAAATAGATCGCGATCGCTAGTTTATGCTGTTACTCCACTCTATTTATTTGGATAGATGACAAATACGTGAATATTGCTTTTGAATTACCGAAATCGCTATGGGGAACGCTAAAAAACCTTTTATTATAGTAATGTTTTTATTTGACTTTTGTTATATTTTTTTTGACAATTTTTAATCATTTTCAAACAAAATACATAAATCTAGAGAGTAATTATTTTGAGTAAAATTACTCAAGTAAAGAAGCGATCGTAGTGCCGAAAAGCTAGTATACGCGATCGCTCTTTACAACACAATTGTCCCAATAGATAAAAAATCTATATAAAACTAAGTCGCGAATGCTGACGAAATTGTTGAGAAAAGTTAAGAAAGGCAGTTATCAGTAAAGAGTGACTAGTGACTAGTGGCTGGTGACTAGAAAAGATTTCAGCCACTAGTCTCCGAAAGAGTGACTAGTGACTAGTGGCTGGTGACTAGAAAAGATTTCAGCCAAAGCGTCATCGGTTCCACCAGCCACTCATCAACAACTGTCAACCAACAACCGTCCCAAGCCGGATATTTTGGCTCAAAACCCGCCCCTACGAATACTTGCTACTAGAATAAATACAGTCCTTCTGAACGCAGAGAATAGGAAAACGTGAGCAACGCGGGAGTTACTACTAACTACCTCTCATCTCCAGTCAAAGCGAGATCGGAAGATAGCTTTGCGATAACTTTTGCACCTTTGTCTTTAGATGCAGTCTATGCCCTTGCCGATGACCCAGGTAATGGAGCGATTGTCGTTATGAGTGGGATGGTGCGCAATCAAACTGACGGCAAACCAGTCGTATCGTTGGAGTATCAGGCATACGAACCGATGGCGATGCAGATCTTTAAGCAAATTGCAGTGGAGATTCGCCAACAATGGCAAGACGTGAATCGAGTCGCCATTCACCATCGCATCGGCAAGTTAAAAATTGGCGAAATTAGCGTTTTAGTCGGCGTAGGTTGTCCTCATCGTTCTGAAGCGTTTGAAGCCTGTCGCTATGCGATCGATACGTTAAAGCATAATGCCCCAATCTGGAAAAAAGAACACTGGCAAGATGGATCTTCGAGTTGGGTAAGTATTGGGGCGTGCGAGACTCAAGGGTGCTAAAAGTTGATCCGGTGGGCAATGCCCACCCTACAATTGATTTTGACCACGCTTGATTTTTGACTCAATTAGTTGCTAAAACCAAGGGCAAAAATCAACACAGCACCTATTACTGCTAAGATTGAAAGCACCATACCTGCATTTGGACTACCTTTGAAGGAATAGTTTTTGTCATCCATTAGGTATACCTCTCTTTTACAAAGCTACACGTATTGTCACACTTTGGCGTTTTTGCGCGATCGGTCGCGCGAGAGAAATTGACTTGATGCGGCAGTAAAACATAGCCCTTATCTTTATCTTCTACCCCCAGACAATTGTATATTCTTTGACTTCTGCCTAATATCGGAGAGAGATAATGAGGCTGGAGTAGAGAATATGCAGGCTTATGATATTGTCATCATTGGGGCAGGACACAATGGCTTAGTGTGCGCGGCTTATCTATTAAAAGCCGGATATAGTGTTTTATTATTGGAAAAGCGCTCTGTTCCTGGTGGAGCAGCAACGACAGAAGAATGCTTACCTCAAGAAGCACCAGGATTCAAATTTAACCTTTGCGCGATCGATCACGAATTTATTCACCTTGGACCAGTCGTTCAAGAACTAGAACTAGAAAAATACGGATTGGAATATCTTTATTGCGATCCGGTGGTTTTTTGTCCGCATCCAGATGGCAAGTACTTTTTAGGTCATAAATCTGTTGAAAAGACTTGTGCGGAAATCGCCCGCTACAGTCAACGAGATGCAGAAAAATATGCTGAATTTACAGATTATTGGCAACGGGCGCTCGGTGCGATGATTCCGATGTTTAACGCTCCACCAAAGTCATTATTAGATATTCTCGGTAACTATGACATTACCAAAATAAAAGATTTATTTTCTGTCATTGGTTCTCCCTCAAAAACTTTAGACTTTGTGCGTACCATGCTCAGTAGTGGGGAGGACATGGTAAACGAATGGTTTGATTCTGAATTTTTAAAAGCACCCTTAGCTAGGCTCTCATCAGAACTGGGTGCGCCTCCTTCGCAGAAAACCCTTGGGATTGGTGCAATTATGATGGCAATGCGTCACGATCCGGGGATGGCTAGACCGCGTGGTGGTACGGGTGCATTAGTGCAAGCTTTAGTGAATCTAGTCAAAAGTAAGGGTGGTGAAATTCTTACCGACCAGCATGTAGAGAAGATTTTAATTGATAACGGTCGGGCTGTGGGTGTAAGAGTTGCTAATGGTCAAGAATATCGAGCCAACAAAGCTGTTATTTCTAACATTGATGCTCAGCGAATATTTCTACACATGGTAGATCCGAGCGAACTGGATGCTGCCGAACCGCATTTACGCGAAAGATTAGAACGTCGAATTGTCAACAATAATGAAACAATTCTTAAAGTCGATCTAGCAATTGATAAACCACTATGTTTTGAGCATCACGAACACAAAGATGAGTATTTAATTGGCTCAATTTTAATCGCCGATTCCGTCAGCCATGTAGAACAAGCACACAGTTTGTGTACGTTAGGGCAAATTCCCGATGCGAATCCATCTATGTATGTCGTCATGCCGACAGCGCTCGATCCTTCAATGGCTCCGGCTGGAAAGCATACAGTTTGGATTGAATTTTTTGCACCATATCAAATTGCTGGGGCAGAAGGTACGGGGTTAAAAGGGACGGGTTGGACGGATGAGTTGAAACACAAAGTTGCCGATCGCATCATCGATAAACTAGCAGAATACTCTCCTAATGTAAAAGATTCCATTATTGCCCGTCGAGTAGAAAGTCCGGCTGAATTAGGTGAAAGATTGGGTGCATATAAAGGTAATTATTACCATATTGATATGACTCTCGATCAGATGGTTTTCTTCCGTCCTTTGCCAGAAATAGCTAACTATAGAACTCCGATTGATGGCTTATTTCTCACGGGTGCGGGAACTCATCCAGGCGGCTCAATTTCGGGGATGCCAGGGCGTAACTGCGCTAGGGTATTTTTGCAGACGCAAAATCCGCTATCACAAACGATCAAGGATGCAAGAGAGTCGGTGAAGTCAACTTTTGAATCTGTATTTGGCACGAAACAAGGTTGAATTTTCAGTTGAATTTTCAAATTCTTATTGATGGTCTAGATCGGGATTCAAACGGCTCAAAAACGTTCGCAGTCGATCGCTTCTCGGACTAACTAAAACTTCCCGAGGCGAGCCTTGTTCTTCAATTTGTCCTTGATGTAAGAACATAACGCGGTTGGCGACTTCTCGCGCAAATAGCATTTCGTGGGTGACGACGATCATTGTCATCCCGTCAGCCGCAAGTTGTTGCATCACGCGCAAAACTTCCCCTACCAGTTCTGGATCTAAGGCACTGGTAGGTTCGTCAAATAGCATGATCTGGGGGTTCATGCACAAACTACGGGCGATCGCAACTCGTTGTTTTTGTCCGCCAGAAAGCTGTTCGGGATAAACGTTAGCTTTTTCAGATAAGCCAACTTTTTCTAAATATTGTGCGGCAAGTTGGGCGCTTTCTTTTTTAGATTTTCCTAACACCTTTTGTTGTGCCAGGGTCAAGTTATCTAATACATTCAGGTGAGGAAACAAATTAAATTGTTGAAATACCATCCCGACTTGCGATCGCAGTTGACGCAGCACGTTGCGGTTGAGATTGGGACGCGATATATCAATATCATTGACAACTAAACGCCCGCCATTAATGGCTTCTAGACGATTGAAGCAGCGTAGCAGGGTACTTTTGCCACAACCAGAGGAACCGATAACAGCAACGACTTCACCGCGATAAATTTCACCGCTAATTCCTTTGAGGACTTTGAGGGAACCGAAGTTTTTCTCTACACCTTCAAATGCGATCGCGGGGGTAGTACTATTCATACCTACGTTGGAAGTGGTTTGAGTTGGTTACAGGGTATTTTAACAGTGACCAGTGACCAGTAATCAGTTACCGGTTATTGGTTTCATTGCGCTGTAGAGTACAACTTCAAGAGCCAAGATCGGTTATCGTCTGCTCGAATTTCAGCTATCGGTCACTGGTCACTGGTGACTGGTGACTGATAACTGATTTAATGTATTCTATGGCACAATACTCTCGTGTAGAAGGGGATAAAAGGAAGTTTAACTCACTGAAATTTAACTCATTACTGCAAGTATAGAAAATGCATAAGGAAAAGAAATAATGGCTACAAGTACGATCCGGTGGTTGCGTCGGTATTTAGTTATCAGCTTATGCTGCTTGCTGCTAGCGATTGGCTGTGGTAGTAATAATTCTGGTACTGGTGGGACGGGGGATACAGGCGGTACGAAAACATTAACTGTGGGAACCGAACCCGCATTTGCGCCATTTGAGTTTAAAGGTACAAATGGTGAGTTGCAGGGGTTTAGTATCGATCTGATGAATGCGATCGCTAAGTCGGCTGGATTTACAGTCAATTTTCAAAGTTTACCCTTTGATGGTTTGATTCCCGCTTTACAGGGAAAAACGATCGACGCAGCTATTAGTAGCATGACGATTACTAAAGAGCGATCGCAAACAGTTGATTTCTCTCGTCCCTATTTTAAGGCAGGGTTGGCGATCGCGGTTCGGAGCGACAACCAAGATATTACGAATTTTGTCAGTCTCGAAAATAAAAGAATTGCCGTTCAAATTGGTACAACTGGGGCGGAAGAAGCCAAGAAAGTTGCAGGGGCGAAAATCAGTAGTTTTGATTCTGCACCTTTAGCTTTACAAGAATTGAAAAATGGTAATGTGGATGCAGTTATTAACGATGCACCCGTCACTTTATATGCAATTAAAAATGCTAACCTTTCAGGGATTAAAGTTGTTGGTCAATTGCTGACAGAAGAGTTTTACGGTATTGCTACGGCTAAAAATTCTCCTAACTTAGCTTTAATTAATCAGGGAATAGAGACAATTTTGGGTGATAATACATATGCTCAAATTTATAAAAAATGGTTTAATGCCGAACCGCCTAAATTGCCAGAGAAATCGCCATTTGCCAACTAAAAAACTCGGATCTCGCAATTATGACTAATGCATTCGAGATTATTTTTCAGGCAATTCCTACTCTACTAGCTGGTGCTTTAGTCACGCTCCAATTAACAGCCTTTTCTGTCCTTTTGGGATTAATTGGTGGTTCGTTAGTCGGAATTGCGCGACTTTCTCATATCGTCCCTTTGCGCTGGGTGACGAGGGCATATGTCGATTTTTTTCGAGGTACGCCATTGTTAGTCCAAATCTTTATGATTTATTTTGGCTTACCCGCGATCGCTCAACAAATCGGGTTTGATTTTTCTCTGGATCGTTTAGCTGCGGCAGTGTTAGCTTTGAGTTTAAATAGCGCGGCATATATTGCTGAAATTGTTCGTGCGGGGATTCAATCAATTGAGTTAGGACAATCGGAAGCTGCTGAATCTTTGGGTTTAGATTCAGTTCAAACTATGCGCTATGTCATCTTTCCTCAAGCTTTCCGCCGCATGTTACCACCTTTGGGAAATGAGTTTATTACTTTACTTAAAGATACGAGTTTGGTAGCGGTCATTGGATTTGAAGAGTTGTTCCGCAAAGGACAGTTGATTGTTGCCACCAACTATCGCGCTTTTGAGATTTATGCAGCTGTAGCGATCGTCTATTTGTGTTTAACTCTGCTGTCTTCTCAAGGATTTTCTTGGTTAGAAAAGTGGCTTAATCCCGTGGCTCGGCAAAAGCAGCGATCGGCTAAGCTGAGTTAGGAAGTTTGTGAAATTGCCATCGTAAGTTAATGATAGTGTCACACAAAGACGAGGACACTTCCGTGCGGGGGTGGCGCTATCGCGGACTTCGTCGCCCCCCGTTGAAGAAAGTGTCCGTAGCAAAGACGCAAAGTAATTTTTAAAGCATCAGCGCAAGGGGTTATTTACTTTTTGGCACTGCGATACTTCCAAGGGGTGACAAATTGAGCATCGCTCCATACGCCTCGGCGCTTTGCTTGTGCTTGGGTTGCGGCTCGTTCTACCACTGCGGCGCTGGGGCAGTTTTTTAAGTAAGGTGTGTAGACTAATGCCAGTCCTTCCCGCACCATAACTTCTTGGACGAGAGTACCGTCACCCAAACGCACTTCACTCACTTTTCGCCCGTAGCGATCGCTATCTGTAATTGTTAAATTAACGCGATCGCCTCCTTGATGAATTAATTTTTGTAACCGCTGCTGTGCCTGAAGTCCCCATTTAAATTGATCGACATCTACACGGCTTTGGCTCGCTCTTTCTTTGACAGAATGGGGGATCTCTGGTGCATCCACGCAAGCAAAACGAACGGTAAACTCATCGCCCTTAGCGTTTACCACCCTGATAGTATCGCCGTCACTGACGCGCTTAACTGAATATGCCGCAGCACCATAGCGCGGCTGACATCCTGTTAAAAACAAAATAAAAATAATTGTGAATAAATACGGTAATAGCTTTCGGATGAGTTGCACTGGTAATGGGTAATGAGTAGTTGGTAGTTGGTGGTTGGTGGTTGCTCAGAATTACTCTGCTCCCTGCTCCCTTTCTTCACTGATAACTAATGACCTTAGTAGTTGGTTTAATTAGCGGTACGTCTGTTGATGGCATAGATGCCGCTTTGATAAATATTACAGGCAGAACTGAAGATATTCAGGTAGAACTGTTAGCGGCAAACACTTATCCTTATCCTACCGATTTGCGATCGCAAATTTTAGCAGCTTGTAAAGGTGAAGCCATCTCCATACCTCAATTAGCAGCTTTAGATGATGCGATCGCGCTATGTTTTGCTCAAGCTGCTCAAAACATCCAAGCCGGACATCCTCCCGCCGAATTAATTGGTTCCCACGGACAGACTGTTTTTCACAGACCACCCGTTTTAACTAGTAGAGACGTTGCGGGCAACGCCTCTACTACTCTCGGCTACAGCCTTCAACTAGGACGCGGGGCTGTTATTGCTCAACTCACAAATACTCCAACAGTCAGTAATTTTCGGGTAGCAGATATTGCTGTAGGAGGTCATGGAGCGCCTTTAGTGCCGAAAGTTGACGCTTACCTGCTCAGTCACCTTCATGAGGCGCGATGCGTCCAAAATCTCGGTGGAATTGGAAATTTAGCCTATCTTCCTCCCCGCAGTCATGTCAACTGGGAGGAGAAAGTCAGAGGTTGGGATACGGGACCAGCCAATACTTTATTAGATCTCGCAGTCCAGCACTTAACTGATGGCGCACAAACTTACGATCGCGATGGCAATTGGGCAGCTAGCGGTACTCCTTGTCATCCTCTTGTAGAACAATGGCTCAGTCAAGATTTCTTTCACCTCCCACCACCCAAATCGACAGGACGAGAGTTATTTGGCTGGGAATACTTACAACAATGTTTAGTTGATGCTCAAAGTTACCAATTGAGTCCAGCTGACTTGCTAGCAACTTTGACAGAATTCACGGTTGCGTCAATCGTGCATAGTTACCGGACATTTTTACCGCAAATGCCAGAGCGAGTCTTTTTATGTGGCGGTGGTAGTCGAAATTTATATTTAAAGCAGCGATTGCAAATTCATCTAGACATACCAGTTTTAACAACAGATGAAGCAGGATTAAGCGCCGATTTTAAAGAGGCGATCGCATTTGCCGTTCTAGCCTACTGGCGACAACAAGGCATACCAGGCAACTTACCTCAAGTGACTGGGGCAAAGCAAGCAGTTTTGTTGGGTGAGCTTGTGTGAGTGGTTAGTGGCTGGTAGCTAGTGGCTGGACTTTTCTCTCTAGTCACTAGCCACTAGCCACTAGTCACTGATAACTGATAACTGATTTTGGGCAGAATACTAATGACAACTAGAGACCACAAATTTTTGCTGTGGCGGAACTTTAATTCATGCGAGATCCCAATCTCAACCGCATACTTGCTAACCGCTATCAACTTCAACAGGTGCTTGGAGCAGGGGCAATGGGTCAAGTCTATCTTGCCCACGATAAATTGTTAGGAGGAGTTCCCGTTGCTGTCAAATTACTAAGTATATCGATTCATAATAAAAAACTTCGCGTGCAAGAACGTTTTGAACAAGAAGCGAAAACCTGCGCTATCTTGGGTCAAAAAAGCATTCATATCGTCCGCGTCATGGATTACGGTGTTGTAGAGGAGAATGGTACACCGTTCTACGTGATGGAATACTTAAAAGGAAAAAACTTGAGCGATGTAATTCGCAATTATGCTCTATCACTACCGAGGTTTTTAAGTATCGGACGGCAAATTAGTCTTGGTTTAGAATGCGCCCACCAAGGAATTCCAGTTGATGGAAAAACTTATCCAATTATCCATCGAGATATTAAGCCAAGTAACGTTTTATTAATTCAAGATAATAGTTTGGGAGAATTGGCAAAACTTTTAGACTTTGGTATTGCTAAGTTACTCCAAGCAGATAGCAGTCAAACTCGATACTACATGGGAACATTTGCTTATTCTTCTCCAGAACAAATGGAGGGTAGCGAACTTACTAATCGTTCTGATATTTATAGTTTGGGAGTCATGCTATTTGAGATGCTGACGGGTAATATCCCGATTCAAGCCAACACGGACTCCTTTGGAGGTTGGTTTAAAGCCCACCACTATCAACCACCCCGTTCTTTTGAGACATCGGAACCAAAGTTTCCCATTCCGCCACAGTTGCAAGAGTTGGTCATGAGCTGTTTGGCAAAAGCACCCAGCGATCGCCCGCAAAACGTGAGTGAAATTATCAAGGTTTTTACCCTGCTCGAACAGCCGCGCGATCGTTCTTTTTCCACAACTCAACCTATAGCAACAAAAACACCAAGTAGCACTATTGAGCCAGCTAATACAATTGTTGCACCACAGCAAGGTCAGCTCACCACAGATGCGATTTGTCGGCTGGCTTGTTGGCCCCAAAATAAACCGATCGCAGATATTGTTTTTCCTCAATCAATCCAAATTAACGATGAAGAGAGTCCTGCTTTGTGGGTGATGTTATCTCAAATAGAAGTGAATAAACGTTTGGTCAATAGAACATACAACCACTTCTTATTTATCACCTCACCTTCTCCGATGATGCTATGGATTACTGCTCTCCATCACCGCACTTACGGGACAAAATGGTTAACTTACTATCTCGATTTAAAAAATAGTCAAAATCGAGAAATAATTCAATCAATTGGTATCAAGGGATGCTATCGCGTTCTTTTATTTGCACGCGAAACTCCACAATATGCTAGCTCTTGCTTATTAATTAATGTTGCCTCTAGTCAAGGAATACTGTTGCAACAATGGTATCTCCTCAGTCAATCTTCAAATATTCATGGTGATGTGCAGTTGAGTAAAAATTTGCTTAAGCAGGAATACGAGAAGATCAAACCACAAATTTTAATGAAATTGGAAGCAAGTGTTTGATGGTCAGTTATCAGTGAGTAGTGACTGGTGGCTAGTGGCTCGACTCTTATCTAGTCACTAGCCACTAGTCGCTAGCCACTCACTATTCACTACTCACTTCTTTTGACATAGCAACAAACCAAACCAGTTTTTGGTGTCAGTCCAAGTTTTTACTGGACTTAATCCTCGCGTTTGTAACTGTTGTTGTAGGGTTTTGAGGTTGAACTTACGAGAAATTTCAGTTCTGATTGTTTCTCGATCGGCAAATTCAACGGTTAAATTGAGCGATCGCATCTGTACGGTTTGCGATCGCAAGCTTCGCAAATGCATTTCAATTTGATGCTCGGTTTCGTTATAGAAAGCCCAATGCTCGAAGTTTTGCAGGTCAAAATTGCTGTCATAGCGCCAGTTTAAGTGTTGCAGCATATTGAGGTTAAATGCTGCCGTGACTCCTTGGCGATCGTTGTAAGCTGCCTCCAAAACTGATTTTGGCTTTTGCAAATCTACACCCAATAAGAAATACTCTCCTACTTCAAGGGCTGCAAAAATCCGGGCGAAAAACTCATCAGATTCTGAAGGGGTTAAATTGCCTAAAGTACTACCAATAAAACAGATCGTGCGACTGGGTAAAAAAGTTGGCGCGAGTCGTTCTAGTGCAAGTTCGTAAGTACTGGCTAAAGCGCGAACTTTGAGCGTGGTATAGTCGGCTAAGAGTTGTTTAGCACTGCTCTCTAGTATTCCCGCGCTGACATCCACTGGAATGTAGTGTAGTGGGTATCCCAGTTTGTGATAAGCATCCAAGAGAATGCGCGTTTTAGTCGAGCTACCGCTACCCAATTCGACGAGTTCGCACGCACCTGTTAGCCGCGCAATTTCAGTTGCATATTTTTGCAGGATAGCTGTTTCGGTGCGCGTCAGATAGTACTCGGGTAATTCGCAAATTTGCTCGAATAACTGCGAACCTCGGTCATCGTAGAAGTATCGCGGTGGGAGGGTTTTAGGCGTTTGAGTCAATCCCGCGATCGCGTCTTTTCCTTCTGTGAGTCGGCTTGTCGCGATCGCTGCGGGAGCGATGAGATTCTCTATCTGCAAGCGTTGCTCGATGGAACGGGGATAGATATTGCTTGCAGTTTCAAATATGGACACGCTCAACCTCCGTCAAATTTAAACATACCAATCGCGATCGCCGATTTGCAATAGTCTGCGACCTTCAGAAGTAAAACACAAAGCCAATTAGCAAAAAATCATGCTGGAGTTAGATCAACTCAGCTACTACCAATTCCTTACGCATTTTCCCATAAAATTGTCAGTTATTAGTGACTAGTAGCTAGTGGCTGGTGGCTAGAAAAGAGTTTAGTTGCTAGTCACTAGCCACCAGCCACTCATTTCTTCGCACACCGAAACCCTGCCAAGATTTGCCGCACGCCTGGATGATACCAATTGCGAAAACTCGCTCTTAGCGCCCAAGGACGAGTTGCCCAACTGCCACCTTTGAGAACTTGATGCTGTCCGTCAAAATAAACTTGGGAATAACCAGTGTAGGGATAACTGGCAAAACCTGCGTATCCATCAAATACACAAGCCGTCCATTCCCAAACATTGCCCAACATATCTTCACAACCATAGGCGCTGCGTCCGTTGGGATGGGCGTTGACTGGTGTTGTCTGCGCGATCGCGTAGTTATGATTACACCGATCTAGGTCTGGCTCTACTTCCCCCCAAGGATAGGTACGATGATGACTATTTAATGCATCCCAGCTAGCAGCTTTTTCCCACTCAGCTTCTGTGGGCAAGCGTTTATCGGCAAAATTGGCATAAGCTTCGGCTTCGTACCAACTGACACCACAAACGGGATGATTATCGTATTGCGGATCTTCTAACCAGTAAAGGGGTCGAGCGATTTGTTCTTGTTGCAACCATTGCCAACCATTTTCCGACCACCACACCGGATTATGATAGCCTCCCGCCTTCATAAACAGGCGATATTCAGCGCAAGTCACGGGATAGCGATCGATCCAGTAGGTATCTAAATAAACTTGATGTGCTGGACGCTCGTTATCTAAAGCGTCAATGGTATTATTCCCCTGCTCGAAATATCCAGCAGGGATTTTTATCATTTGATTTTGGTGGTTGGTAGTTGGTAATGGGTAATGGGTAATGGGTAATGGGTAATGGGTATTTTCTTCCCCAGCCTCCCCAACTCCCCCAACTCTCTTTTCCCTGCTCCCAGCTCGTCCCTGCTCCCTGCTCCCTGATAATTGCAACAAAAACGCGATCGTCTCGCAGTGCTGGCTTTCGTGTTGTAGCATCCAGCGCCACAGGCGTTCGTGTTGCTCTAGATCTACTGTTGTAAGAATTTGTAAAACTTCTTGCCTGACTGTATCTAGATAGTGACGAATAACGGCTTTACCTGGCAACTTAACGCGATCGCATTTTGGTAAGCCGTCAGCCATAAATAGGCGGCGGTGTTCGGGAAATAATGGTGCTAGTCCCGCACTGCGCTCTCGCAACCACAGGGATTCTGTGTAGGCAATATGACCGAAATGCCATCCCACAGGGCTAAAGTCGGGGTGTACTTGAGCGCGGAAAGTTTCCTCGTCTACTTGCTCGAATATAGCTAAAGTTCCTTGACGACACTGCTCGTACCATTCTTTTAGTTGGTGACGTTGCTGGGGGCGATCGCTTGCTCTAAATTTGATGGAACTGGATTTCAAGGTCTTCTCCTACACTGACGATGCTATGTTCTGGCATAGAGTGCCAGTCACCTTTAAATAAAGGTTCGGAAGCAATGATGACTGCGGCTGGAAATGCTGGATCGTCTCGCAGCCAGTAGAGAGAGGGAGAGTTGCGATCGCTGGCAAAACGAGCAGCAATTAGACGCTTGCCGTCGCTTATCAGCAAGTTGGCGGAAGCTCTAGTTTGATGGGACTTAGCCAATAGATCGAGATTGTTTATGGTAGCTGATAATGCTTGCTCTAAACTCATAGAGGGATTGGCTTGGACTTCATCTAGTAATAGCGCAAATATGTGTTCTGAGTCAGTACTACCTTTAATTGCCTGGTAAGCAAAATCGCTGAGGCGATCGCGGATCGGACGATAGATAGTTTGACGAAAGTTTTCTATCCGCCCGTTGTGAATGCACAAAAGCTTTTGATTGTCAAACGGTTGGCAGTTACTTAAATCTACTGCTTGTCCCAGCGTAGCACTGCGGACGTAGGCAAGCGCGCAGCCAGACTCGACATAACGACTTAAACTGGGCAGATTGACATCGTTCCAAATTGGTAGGACGCTTTTATAGGTGAACGGGTTAGTATCGCGCTGGGTATGATACCAGCCAACCCCACAACCATCTGCATTCAGCAATCCAGAATTCATTTCGCGGGGTTGATAGCTTTGGACGATCAGTGAATGTTCTGGTTTGTACAGCAGTTTTTCTAGCGATACTATTTCACCCAGGTAGCCAAGTAAACGGCACATACTTAGGTATTTATTTACACAGCTTTACATTTTAGCTTGCGATCGCCTTTTCTGACAAAAGTTAAAAGTCATGAGTCAAGAAACCTTTTGTGAGCAGTGTATTTGAAATGCTCAAGATCTTGGTTAAAGATATTCCTCATCATGATGAAGGCTTTAGACTCTTATTTTCTGCTAGTCTTTTTTCTCAATATCAAGCAGAGTTAACCTAGATAAACTACCTATTTCTATTCATACCATTTTGATCTGACTGCGCCACGGAAGATCCCCCCAACCCCCCTTAACAAGGGGGGCTATGAGCGACCGATTTAGTGCAAGGATAAATAGAATTGGTATCACTATTAACTACTTTTATTTGAGACTAAATTAAAGGGTGGACATCTTGTCCACCCCACAAAAGTTACAAATGACCAATGACCAATGACTAACGACTATTTAGTAACTGCGTTACTTCTGCATGTGCTAACACAACAGCTGGTTCTTGCTGGAAGGCATTGTAGTATCTTCTAGCAAACTCATCGCCTGTTTCACATGGTGTTAATAGCGTGCGGGTATAAGCAGTCAACTCTTTGATGATACCTGGCGTAACTGGCTCATCTGCTTGCAGCATTTCATCAATTTGCACGATTAATTCAGAGATGCGATGTAGCCAAGCAAATTGTTCGCGATCGATCGCTAATTGCAACAGTTCTCCACTCGATACTCGCCCGCTAACTTGTTCGTAAGCAATGCGTTCGGTATCTAACAATATACGGTGTAAATAGAGCAATTTATTACGCAGATCGCGCAGATATTGATGTCGATGTATTCGTTGTAGCAATTTGTGAGAAGTCAATGGAATCCATCCTCCCGTTACGATAGTCTTTAATCGTTGAAATTTTTGCTGCTGCGGTATTTATTACAGATGGAGTTTAACAGTTAACGGCTTTTGACAATATACGTGCGAATCGCAACTTAGATTTGATGGGCAGGCGATCGCGACTCTTTTATTGTTAGCACTTTATCGTTAACACAGTTCCATCTACCCGTCTCCTCAACGTTCTGCGTCCGAGCCTTGCGTCTTTGTGTCAGCGCTCTTTGTCGTGGTAAGTCGTTATCAGCATCATCATAATTGATGCCTCTTATATATGACTTATCGTATAGTAACATAAGATTAGATCGGTAGTAAAAGATGGGGAATTTACTACCTTATATACAGAAAACCGTATGTCATTAGCACACGCAATATTGGGCTTCCTCCTACAAGCAAAAAGGACAGGGTATGACTTGAAAACGAGCTGCTTCGATCGCTGCATGACTTACTTATGGTCTGCGGATCAGGCACAAATTTATCGAACCCTTGATAAACTAGTCGAGCAAGGATGGATTACCTATAAGGTTGAAATTCAGTGCGATCGCCCCAACCGTAAAGTTTACAGCGTCACTGAAGCAGGAAAAGCCGAATTAACTCAGTGGCTACAAAGCCCTCAACCCATACCAACAGTAAGAGATCCACTACCAATTCAATTATTTTTCGCCGCACATCTGTCAAATGAAGCTACGATTCACTTATTAGAACGACAGCTAGCAGCACGACGTGACAAGTTGGCTGAATGCGAACAAATAGAACTACCAACGTTGAGCAATCCTATAAACAACCGCGAACAGTTGATGCAACGACTGGTATTAGAACTAGCAATCCGCAAAGAACAGACTTATATTGATTGGTTAAAGACAGCGATCGAGGTACTCACTCAAGACGCGCTCAATCCTTCACCGCCAGCAGCAATTCTCGATACACCCGCGTAAGATCTGCTATTTGATAATGAGCGTTTAACCCACTGGGATTAGGTAATATCCAAATCGTTGCACCAGAGAGCAACTCAAATTGTCTTCCCATGACAGCTTTGGGTTGATAAAATGCTGTCCGATAGGCACTGATACCCAAAATAGCTAAAAATCGCGGTTGATATTGTTCGATCTTGACTGCTAACTGTTGTTGACCGAAGATCAATTCTTCAGTTTTTAACTCATCTGCCCTAGCCGTGGCGCGATCGACAATATTTGTCAAACCATAACCAAACTGTAACAGATCCCGGTCTTCAAACGGTGACAGTATCCGTTCTGTGTAACCCGCAGCGTGAAGCGATCGCCAAAAGCGATTTCCTGGGCGGGCAAAGTGATGTCCGACAGCAGCACTATAGAGACTAGGATTAATCCCGCAAAACAAAACATTTAAATTTGGAGCAATAATATCTGGAACCGTGCGCCCGTATGCCGCTTGAATTTCTGCCGTGGTAGGTTTGCCTTGCACCATCTCCTCACATTAAATTCGGCTCCTACAATGCTAACTTTTGCGCTCTTCTTTGCGCCTCTGCGCCTAACGCTACGCTAACGGCTTCGCCTTCGCTATCGCTAACGCCTACGGCTGATGCGTGACCTAAAATCGAATCTTTGACCCCAAAGCTTAACAATGCATTATATCTTTACTCCTGGCATTACTCCACCCGTAGAACAATCCGTACCCGCTTGGTGGTTTGCCTTTGTAGGTAAAAAACTACTAGTACATCAAGAAGGAACAGCGAATCAAATCCCCCAACTCACTAGTTTAGAAGAGATTGGCTTAATTCCTATACGGACGCAATTTCTCGGTACATTAGGCGATCGCCCCTGCTACTGTGCCGAACTCTCCAAAGATATGTCTACACCTACGGGCATGGCATTACAAGGGCTGCGAGAATTATACGGTACGCTGGACGAAGATCTATTTGTTCTGAGCGGTCGCGCCATTCAAATCGTCGAATGGAATCGTACCCATCAGTACTGCGGTTACTGTGCTACTCCTACTACCCAATTACCACACGAACGGGCAAAACGTTGTCCTAACTGTGGTTTGGTTAATTATCCCCGCCTCTCACCTGCGGTTATCGTCCTCATCTCTCGCGGTGAGGAATTATTATTAGCTCGCGCTCACAGATTTCCACCCAAGATGTACAGTATATTAGCTGGATTTGTCGAACCAGGCGAATCGCTAGAAGAAACGGTAGTGCGAGAAGTGCGCGAAGAAGTCGGGATTGAAGTGAAAGACATTCGCTATTTTGGTTCCCAACCTTGGCCCTTTCCCAATTCTCTGATGATTGGGTTTACAGCCACCTATGCTAGCGGTGAAATTGAGATCGAACCAGAAGAACTAGTGGATGCTGGTTGGTTTAACAAGCATAATTTACCTCAAATTCCCCCAAAGTTGAGTATTGCTCGTAAATTAATCGATTGGTTTGTCTCGACTCACTGAAAATAATTGTTTTGACTTTTGTACGGGCGGGTTTAGCAGACAGATCGATCGCCCCAACCAGCAATCTTTGGTCAAAACCCGCCCCTACGCATCAACGTTAGACTAGGTAATTGGTAGCTTACCTATAACCCATGACTATTTTCACGCTGCGATCGGTTAAAAAAGACTTTGGCATCAAGGAAATTTTGAAAGATGCTAGCTTTAGCCTGGATGAAGGCGATAAAGTCGGGCTAATTGGGGTAAACGGTTCTGGTAAATCAACATTACTCAAGGCGATCGCCGGACTGGAACCAATAGATAGCGGTGAAATTTGGGTAAATTCAGGAGCTAAAATTGTCTACCTACCCCAACAGCCAAATTTAGATGAGAATCATACTGTCTTAGAACAAGTGTTTGCCGATGGTGGCGAACAGATGGCGCTAGTGCGGGAATACGAAGAAATTTCCGATAAACTCGCGCACGGACAGGGCGATCTCGATAAACTCATGGCGCATTTGTCGAAGGTTTCCCAGCAGATTGAAGCATTGGCAGCATGGGAAGTAGAAACTAATGCTAAAGTCATTCTTAGCAAGTTAGGAATTGAAGACTTTGATGCCAAAATTAGCAATCTTTCTGGGGGCTACCGCAAGCGAATCGCGCTAGCAGCAGCTTTACTGTCGGAACCAGATGTGTTGTTGATGGACGAACCGACAAACCATTTAGATGCACTGTCTGTTGAGTGGTTGCAGAGTTATCTAACTCGGTTTCGCGGTGCGCTGTTACTCATCACTCACGATCGCTACTTTTTGGATCGGGTCACAAATCGCATTATCGAGATCGATCGCGGTGACCTTTATACTTATTCCGGTAACTATGCTTATTATCTGGAAAAAAAGGCAGAAGCAGAAGAATCAGCCGTCAGCAGTCAGCACAAACACGCCGGAGTATTACGGCGAGAGTTGGAATGGTTGAAACGAGGTCCAAAAGCCCGTAGCACTAAGCAAAAAGCCAGAATCGATCGCATCTACGAGATGCAGGCGCGGGAATTTAAGCAAGTGCAGGGTAAGGTAGAAATTTCTACTCCAGGGCGGCGGATTGGGAAAAAGGTAATTGAGTTAGAAAATATTAGCAAATCCTACGGCGATCGCCTTCTCATCAAAGACTTTACATATACATTCAATCCCGAAGACCGCATTGGCATTATTGGCAGTAACGGCGCGGGAAAATCGACGCTGATGGATATTATTACCGGACGAGTGCAGCCCGATTCCGGTACGGTGGAAATTGGTTCCACAATTCATATTGGTTATTTCGACCAACATTCTGAAGATTTGACGCTGAATGAAAATCAGCGAGTTATCGAATATCTCAAAGATGTAGCAGAGTTGGTTAAAACAGCCGATGGAAGCATCATTACGGCTTCCCAAATGTTGGAACGGTTTCTGTTTCCCCCCAACCAGCAATATGCACCCATCCACATGCTGTCTGGCGGAGAAAAGCGGCGGTTGTTTTTGTTACGCGTGCTGATGAGTGCGCCTAACGTGTTGATTTTAGACGAACCGACAAACGATTTAGATGTACAAACGCTAGCGGTATTAGAAGAGTATCTAGAAGACTTTAACGGTTGCGCGATCGTTGTTTCCCACGATCGCTATTTTCTCGATCGCGCGGTGGAGACTATTTTTGCGATCGAATCTGGTGGCAATCTGCGTCAATATCCAGGCAACTACTCAGTGTATTTGGAATACAAGCAAGCTGAAGAGGAAGAAAAGTCAAAAGTTGAGAGTCAAAAGCCAAAAGCTGAAAGTCGAAATTCACTCCCGACTCCCGACTCCGGTACGGGCGCGCAGCTGTGCGCCCCTACGATTCCCGCAGCCAAATCGCGCAAGCTATCTTTCAAAGAAAAACGGGAATATGAAACGCTAGAAACTCAAATTCCCGAGATGGAAACGCAAAAGGAAGAGCTAGAAAAGATTTTCTACAACAACCCTCCTAGCGATTTTACCGAAATGCAGCAGTTATCCGAGCAGTTAGCTCAATTAGTGCAATCAATCGACACGGCAACCGAACGTTGGTTAGAACTGGCAGAACGTGAAAATGATTAACGGAGAGGGTGAGATTCGAACTCACGGTTCCTTTCGGAACATTCGATTTCAAGTCGAACGCAATCGACCACTCTGCCACCTCTCCAATTTAGCTACTAGCTGTTAGCTAGATCTAAAAGCTAATAAATGATAGCACATTCTATTTTCTATGCAGGCTGCACGAGCTGACTTTGTTGCTGATAAAGGATTTGCTCTGATGCTATTTGATAATCTCGATCTACCCAAACGAGAGACACTTGAGATACTATCCCAGATTGGAGATAGACTAAGGAAAAATTGCGCTGGCGATCGCTGCCATTTTCAACGATTCTAGGTACGCTAGCAGCATTGAGGTAAACTGTTTCGCGGGCAATATGAACTGGCTTACGCAAATACTTTTGGGTGTGGCGTAGTTTATGGTGCATATGACCAAATGTGACCAAAGGAATCTGTTTTCCTGCGGCACGAGTTTGCGCGATCGCCTCTGTCAAATCTGGATCGCCAAAGTCACCCCCCAAGGGTTGCCAGTCCTTGCCACAAGGGTCTTCAGGGCAATCTCCTAATCCTGATGGTCCGTTATGTCCGAGAAAAATGACGGTATCGTAGGTGGCGCTACGAGCTGCTGCTATAATGCGTGCGGTAGACTCCTCAAAGCTTGCTACGCCAAATCTTTCTTGATAGAAGTCTTCGTTTTTCCAGCTCGAACCACCCCAAGTAAACGGACGGCTACCAACAACAGTTAAGTTTAGTTTAGGAAAGTCTAGTTTGCCATAACCAACATGGGCTTCTCCTAATAAGTCTATTTGTTCTTGCACCCAGTCTTCTTTTTTTCGATCGTAAGGACACTTCTGGCGACCCCACGCAGTAGCGGTATACCAAGCGTCGTGGTTGCCAAACACTGCTGCTTTAGGAATGTCGAGATCGGCGATCGCTTTGACTACATCTACTGATTCATTGCCGTAGTCGCCTACAAATAATGCAAGGTCGATGCCTAGTTTTTGCAATATTATGCCATCTGCTGCTTCCCATTGGTCGTGAATATCACCGACAACTGCAATGACGGTTGTTTCATCCTGTTTGCTTTGACTGGTCATGCTTCATTCCCGATCTTCTTTATCCAGCATAGAAAAGCATGACGGCTTTTGGCACTACCGTTAGGTGTTAGGAAAGATTTTGCCTCTACCAGCACCCAGTTTTGGTAAAAAATACTATAATTGCAAGAAGACCAGAAATTGTAAGTTTTATCTATTTGAATTGTGTTTACAACTGCGATCGTTCAAAATAATCCAACCCGTGAAATACCTGTAGACTTGTTTGCAGCAATTCAAGCTTTAAAACAAGAGCTGAACGCTGTAATTTTGGCACACTACTATCAAGAACCAGACATTCAAGACATTGCTGATTATATTGGCGACTCATTAGGATTGGCTCAACAAGCTGCGAAGACTGATGCTGAAGTTATTGTCTTTGCTGGCGTTCACTTCATGGCAGAAACAGCCAAAATTCTCAATCCTAATAAACTCGTACTTTTGCCAGATTTAGCAGCAGGTTGTTCTTTGGCAGATAGTTGTCCTTCTCAAGAGTTTGCCGCTTTCAAAGCAGCACATCCAGACCACTTAGTCATTTCTTATATTAACTGTACTGCCGAAATTAAGGCGATGAGCGATATTATTTGTACCAGTTCTAATGCGGTGCAGATTGTACGCCAAATCCCTCTAAATCGACCAATTATTTTTGCTCCAGACCGCAATTTAGGGCGATATGTCATGCAACAAACTGGTCGAAATATGTTGCTGTGGCAAGGTAGCTGTATCGTCCATGAAACATTTTCAGAAAAGAAACTCGTTCAATTAAAAATTCAGCATCCAGCAGCGGAAGTTTTAGCTCACCCTGAATGCGAACCTCCTATCTTGCGTCATGCAGATTATGTTGGTTCTACAACAGCTTTGTTAAAACATTGTCAAAAGAGTACCGCGAGTTCTTTTATCGTTGCCACTGAACCAGGAATTATTCATCAAATGCGGAAAGAAGCTCCTCATAAGAATTTTATTCCTGCACCACCAATAAATAGTAATTGTAATTGTAATGAATGCCCTTATATGCGTCTGAATACTTTAGAAAAGCTTTATTTAGCAATGAAGAACCGCAGTCCAGAAATTAAATTATCAGAAGAGATCGTCACGGCTGCCTTGAAGCCACTACAGCGTATGTTAGCAATGAGTGTTAAGTAAATCTGAGTCTACGGTTAACACATGGTTGAAATATATATATCTTCCATATGAACTGAGTTTAATTTTTGAAAGCTACAAACTCAATATTAGTAGCAATGTATTTGAGAAAAGTATTTTCAGTTAGCCACCGATCTAAGCTTTCAAAACTATGATGGTTAACGTAGGAAATACGATTTTTAGGTAGCAGTTGTCTATGCCAGAGATCGATGAGCTGGAACTGACTCTGGCTAAGGAGGTTTTTCACTAGTTTTTTAGTATATAAGCGATCGTGATAAAAGTCTCCTCGTAAATGTGCTAGCCGTTGAGTCCAAGATAAGTAGTAGGGCAAGAAGAAACAGAAGAATAAGCCTTGTGGACTAAGCACTCGCCGAATTTCATGTAAAGACGCAAGATCGTTTGAAACGTGTTCGAGAACACCAAAACTCAGGACGACATCAAAGCTAGCATCATTGAAGGGAAGTAAATAGGGATGTTCTAAAGAGACGACTGATATGGATGCGCGATCGATAATAGGCGCATCCTGACCAAATGCTGCACCACTAGTCACATCACAACTAGTTACCATAGCACCCATTTCACGTAGTAAAAAAGAAATGTGACCTTTACCGCATCCCCAATCTAGTACGCGCAAAGTTGTTAACTTAGTTTTCAACCAAGCTTCAGAACAAACTCGGACGTAGTTCGTCAAGTATAGATAAACATTGTGAGCAGCTGGATTCGTCAAAAAAGCGTGGCTGTCTGTATGCTTGACTATTTCAATCAACTGATGATTAAGTAAGAGGCGCTGCTGAAACTGTGCCTTTCTGAGAGCTATCAAATTTTGCTTGCTCTGCATTAACTCTATCTTTTGAAAAAATTTACCCTGTACCTTTCTGTACCTTATTATGTAAGTTTAACTAAAACAAGACTTTGCGATGTGTATCATAAAAAAAGCCCCTCTATTCCTAGAGAGGCTTTTCTCGAAAAATCGACCTGGCGCGGAGCTATTGTCCCGTGGGGCGACCCCCAGAGTATCGTCGCCGCAGTCGCGTTTCACACC
>NZ_PYCI01000062.1:0-35958 GCF_003015105.1 Chroococcidiopsis sp. CCALA 051
TTTGGGTATTTGGCGATCGCTGCATTTAAATTTTTTACATATGTCGCGTGATGTCTGTCATGGTGAAGTCGCATTGTCTGCGCGTCGATATGCGGTTCTAATGCTTTGTAGTCATATGGCAAAGGTGGTAATTTAAAATCTCCACTAGCACTTGGAGTCTGCGCCCAAGCTAAATTGGACGAAGTATAAGTTTCTATAGCATAAGCACCAGCAGTTCCTCCTACTAAGAACAAGAAATTACGACGCTTGATAGACATAAGTACTTACCTTTGCTGAGCTAGTCAAATTTGTTACAGCGATTTTCTGGGAATTGGTAGTTGGTAATTGGTGGTTGGGATTACCTTAGTTTTTAACGTCTGAACAATAAATTTTTGCTGCAACAGTTTTCATATTCTCAGGTTTAAGGTCATTGTGCCTATATTATTTCGCTAACTCTTGTACAGGCGGGTTTGGCTGAAATATCTGTCAGTCGTAAAGTCTGTTGGGTGAAACCCGCCCCTACAATTCCATCACTCCTAATCTTGCGATAGCCGCTTGACTTCTGCACCGCTTAATAGTTTGTGTGCTTCGGCGAGGATAGCGGGAATTTTATCAGCGTGGGGGCTGTTTGTAAGGCACGATCGCAAATCTAACTGCTCGATCTGCTTGGCTTGATTGCCAGGAAACCAATGACCACCATTGCCGAGGAGATTATATCGCATTTTGGCATATTCTGTGAGGTCGTAAGCGATCGCTAAGTTTCTCAACCATAGGATCGTCGGAATATTGACGTTACCTGGAGTTTCGTCATATCTGGGTAAACCTATCTGCCAAGTTTTTACCCAATCTTCCCCTAAGCTGTCGCAAGCTGCTTGCTCTAATCGCGCCAAAATCGGTGGTAAAATCTCATCTGCGCGATCGAGATATTCTAAAGTTTTGAGGTGTTCGTCAAAATCCTGCGGTTTGGCAGCCCCTAAACTGAGAGTATGCACCTGAGAATGACTCAGACAAAATAAGTCGTTGAACACCATTGGACTGAGAGGAGAACAGAGTTCTACTAACTTTTGGGGTGGCTTGTAAAGCATTCCCCCCTTGTCGGAGGGGCTAATAATAAATACACCCATATCGTGACGATTGGCGGCTGCAACTGCCTCCCAGTTAGCTTGGTTGATATAGTACCAATGGAGATTAACGTAATCGAATTCGTTTGTGGCGATCGCCTGTGTAATAATTTCAGTTGCGCCGTGGGTAGAAAAGCCGATAAATCTTACCTTACCTTGAGCTTGCCACTGCCGTGCTAGTTCCAAACATCCACCAGGACGAATGGTCTGATGTAGGGTTTCAGCATCGTTAATGCCGTGGATACCTAGTAAATCGATGTAATCTAGGCGAAGATTGCGTAAGGACTGTTCAAATTTTTGGCGAAACTCGTTAGGATTTTGGCTGGGATTAACCTTCGTTTGGACGATTAAGCGATCGCGATCGCCTAATGGTAGAATGCGCCCTAGTTGCACTTCTGAAGTGCCGTAACCTCTGGCTGTCTCAATATGATTGATGCCTAGTTCAATTGCCCTCCGAATTGTGGCTTCTAAGTTACGCTGATTGTTCTGCGGAATCGTCCAAGCAGGGACATCTTGCCATTTGAACTGATAGCGCATACCACCACAGGAAAATACGGGCATGGGTATTTCTGTGCGTCCAAATCGTCGGTATTGCATAGACTTCCACGGGCGCACGCCTGTGCGCCCCACAAATTACATTTGTCTTACCACGGGTTGACCGTCTTGCACTTCGCCAATCAGGACGAGATCGGTACAGTTGACAAAGATGCCGTTTTCCAGTACGCCAGGAATGTTGTTGAGGGTTTTTTCTAATTCGGCGGGGTTATCGATCGCATCAAACCTCACATCAACCACCATGTTACCTTGGTCGGTGATTACGGGTCCGGCTTTTTTTACGCCCATCCGTAGTTCCGGTTTACCACCTAGCTTTTCAATTGCCCGCATGACGGGTGAAATTGCCATTGGGATGACTTCTACTGGGACTGCAAATACGGAACCCAATCGGTCTACCAGCTTACCGCTATCGACAACGACGATAAATTGTTGTGCTAGGTAGTCTACAACCTTTTCACGGGTATGGGCAGCACCACCACCTTTAATTAAATTTTTCTGCGGATCGACTTCATCCGCACCATCAATTGCCAAGTCAATATGGTCTATAGCGTCTAGAGTAGTGAGAGGAATGCCATATTGTTTAGATAGGACTTCGGCTTGAAATGAAGTAGGAATACCAACAATATCTTTGAGGTCGCCAGACTTGAGGCGATCGCCGATATATTGAATTGCATAAGCTGTAGTAGAACCCGTCCCGAGTCCGACAATCGTACCAGACTTTACCAAGGCAGCGGCGGCTTTGCCAACTTCCTGTTTCATCGTTTTTACTGGATCTGCTGCTGCGGTCATGCTCAAATCTCAATCTTCTGCCGCGATTAGTATATAGCGCTACGGGACGGAGAGAAAGAGGGAGCAGGGAACAAAATTCAAAATTCAAAATTCAAAATTCAAAATTAATGGGACAAGGGGGAAAAGGGGGACAAGGGAGTGATAAGTGGGAAATCTGGAGGAATGAAATTTATATCTACACAAGCTAAGTTGATTAGTGTTGAGTTGAAACTTATGAGATGTTTGAGAACCTGTGTAGGCAGGTTTTGTCTGTGTAGCGGTGACTTTAATCGCCTGTTTAAGCAGGTGATTTTAGTTAGCGCGATCGCATTTTTCAGTCTACTATCGTTCGCAACTCCAGCGTTAGCAGCAAAAGATCGATTGTTTCTCGACCTCTCGTTAGAATATTTAGGAAAATATCAACTACCAACAAACCTTTCTAACGCACCAGTCACGGAATTTTCAGCAATTACTTATGACAAACGGCACGATCGCTTTTATGCTGTCTCTGGTAATGAAATCTTCACCCTCAAGTTGACTTTTAATAACGATTCTGAGGATATAAAAATTCAAGATATTGATATAGAGTCAGTACAGTCACTTATCGCTCGCGACGGCAAACTATACGAACCGAAGACCTTTGTTGCTAAGGGAATTGCTTTAACACCGCAACAAACCGTATATATTTCTGGTTCTCAGATAAGTGGCGATCGCGCGCTTCCTTTTATCCGAGAATGCGATCTAAAAACTGGGCAGTTGCTGCAAAGCCTGACTCTTCCTAAACGATATATTGCTGAAAGCATACAGGAAAAAGGGCAAAACCAGAATACTCAAATTACTCAAGACGATATAACATTTGCTGCTTTAGCTTTCAATGCGACTGGTACTGTTCCAACAAGTGGAGAACCAGTAAATTTATTTACTGCTACTGAGTCAACGCTAGTACAAGACCGAGATACGCCTAATTCTAGACCTAATTCTAAACAGGGAAAAGCTCGGTTACTACATTACTTAATTGGCTACGGTACGCCGATGCTACTAGCAGAATATGCTTATCCTCTTGATGCCGAACTTGAGGAATTGTTATCTGTAGAAGGCGTTCATTTTCTCAGTTTAGAACTCCAGCCAGAGACAAAAACTGGAAAGATTTATCAGGTTGTGACAAGCGGCGCAACCGATACATCAAAAGTTGAGAGGCTTAAAGGTAAAATTAGAGGAGTTCGAGAAATTAAGAAAAAGCTAGTTTTAGACTTACAAGAGTTAGGAATTACTTTAGAAAATTTGTCAGGTATGACTTTCGGTTCTCGCTTATCTGATGGTACGAAAAGTTTGCTTGTCCTGAGTCATGACCAACAGGTAACTAATTTTCTGCTTTTTCGCCTGCGTTATCAATGATTTGAAACTGTCTTCACTCCATTCACTGAAAGAATATCATTTGCTAGTTCTTCAGCCATCATGGGAATTAGGCGTTCTAGATTTATGTTGTAAGACTTGTGCCAAAATTCAGCCAGTCTTTCTCTCGCAGCTTCATTGATATAGATGTTTTTCTTATCTGTTATCAATAGCATTGCTACATGTCCTCTATTTTCTGTGACTACGAATACAAACTCATCGCGATCTGCTTTTAGACCTTTATACCAGTAGTCAATGTGTTCTTCTAATTCATATTCGTAAAGTCCGTATTCCATCTTACCGTTTTGCAGCAAAGCCTTACGCAGGAGATTTTCTATCCTTTTTTTACTTTTAGGTTTATTCATTTCAAACACTAGAGATAACGATCGCATTGTACGGTGCTGTTTGTAGCGATCGTAACTGAGTTCCAGGGCGATCGCGGCAAGCGGGAAAGAATCAAAAATCTCATGCTATTGGGTAGGTTGTGATTCTTAAAGAGAGGAGTGAGTAGTGTAATTCATTTTGATCTTATCGAATTTTAGTTCTTGATGCCGATTGAAGCGCACCTATTATCAAGATTAATATACCTATTAAGAGTAAAATGGTTGCGGGAAAGAACGAAATGAAGAAAAGCATTGCTGCTCCTAATGCATTAGCACCTTCCATTGCTGCCATAGTTGCAATACACAACGCGATCGCGGGAATTGCATACGAACAGATGAAGATAATATGAACCGTAATAGTTGGCTGAATATATCGACGCACGGGGGTAAAACGAAGGAAGATATATGTGATGCAAACAAGACTTACAAAGATGCCAGGAGAGAGCCATCTCATTTCTGTGAACGTAATCAAATAAAGCATTACAAAGAAGACATTGATTGCAAATGCAACGTTCAGCATAGTTTATGACAACTTTTAGCCTATTACTCTTGGTATATGTTTTATTTTAATTTTCTCTAAAAATCCAACCTTTATTGCGATCGCTTCTCCGCATCTGTATAGAAAGATCGCGCGATCGCCTATTTTAATACAGTTGTTAACTAACGACTAGTAACAAATGAGTGATGACCAATTCATCTAAAATCAACTTGATAGTGAACTGTCTTTTGAATTTGCTCTAAAGACAAACCAAGTTCGCGCGACAATGCGACTTCGATTTGGCTAACTTCTGTGAAAGGAAACTCAAACTCTAATTTTTTCAAGGCAGAATTAGCAGTTTTCACTTTAACTTTAGAAAAGCCCTGATGATACTTAATCTCAACTCCAATTGAGAGGATGACCTTAGTTGGTTGTTCTTGGACTTGAGCGTTGGCTTGGATCGGAGTTGTGACGTAATAAGAGCGTTGTAAAATTTTATCGGCGATCGCTGCTCCACCGCTCCAAAAAGCGATCGCCAAAATCGGTAGCGGCAACCAAAATTCTAATCCCAGGGATTTGAGAGGGTAAAGCGATCGCAGTCTGCGCATCAGTTAGTCAACACAGTTCGGCTACTATTATCCATATAAGTCTATCTCGATTTAGAAACATTAACTGTAATACCCTTCAATGAACAGCGATCGGCTACTAGTAACTTTTTTTGACTTCTGACTTTTGACTTTTGACTTCTGATTTCGTGTTAGCCTATGGTAATTTTACTTGTAGAAGACGATCCAGCACAGTTAGAACCCATACACGCTGCTCTTTCCCAAGCAGGACATACTGTAGATACTGCCAAAGATGGCGAGACGGCGCAATGGTTGATAACTCAGAAAGATTATGACTTGCTCATCGTAGACTGGATGTTGCCGAAAGTGAGCGGTGTAAGTTTGTGCCAGCAGTATCGGCAAACTGGTAAAACTGCCCCAGTGCTTCTCCTAACGGCAAAAGATACCATAGCAGATAAAGTCGTAGGCTTGGATGCGGGAGCAGATGATTATCTCGTTAAACCAATCGATCTGCTAGAGTTATTGGCAAGAGTCAGGGCATTAGGCAGGCGATCGCCCCAATGGCAAGGTGACACCACTATCGTTGGCGATCTTCAACTCCATCGTCCCACGCTTACCTTAGAAAGAGGAGAGGCGATCGCTCAACTTTCAGTGCGAGAATTTCAACTGATGGAATATTTCATGCGTCACCCCCGCCAAGTTCTCTCTCGCGAACAAATTGAAAGCACTTTATGGGAGTGGGGAACGGAACCAGAAAGTAATGCCGTGACTACACTAGTAAGAAGACTACGCCAGCGAATGCAAGCCGTCGGAGCCAAAGATTGGTTGGAAACTGTATATGGTATGGGATATCGATTGAATGCACCAGAATAGAGGGGTCATTTGTCATTTGTGAATGGGTAATTGGTAATTGGTAATTGGTAGTTGGGTGGCGAGTGGTGTGTGGTGTAGGGAATTGGTAGTTGCTAGTTGGTAGTTGGTATGCACCTGAACCCCTGCCCCTGAAGCTCCCCTGCTTCCTTGTCTCCCTTGTCTCCCTTGTCCCCTTACTCCTCACTCCTCACCCCTCATCATGTTCAGTCGCAGTCGTCGTAACATAGCTTGTTGGTTTGCTCTATCGATGGGAAGCATCCTCGTGGTTTTTGCGGGGGTAGTTTACTACTTGGAAGTGGAAGAACAATTGCGGAATTTCGATCGCAATTTGTATAAAAAGACTAAAGCGATCGCAACGGATGCAGAGTACCAATTTTATCAGGGTCGATGGCAGTTCGATCTGGAACAACTGCCGATGCTAAGCAATAATACATTACCAATAACAGGAGATATTGCTTACGCTCGCTGGTACAACTCTAAAGGGGAATTAGTCCAATTTGTTGGTTCTCCGCCTGCACCGAAGTATCTCAAGCTAGCTCCTGGTTTTGAGACAATTCAAACTCCCACACGCTCAAAACTGCTTAAACTTTCTAGCTCTAAAACGTGGTTGCGGCAGATTACACTACCAGTTTTAAAAGCGGATTTGCTCATCGGTTATTTACAAGTGGCAACTCCAATGACTTCTATGCGCCAGAGTCTAGAGCAAACGCGCTTGTATCTTTCGCTCGGCGTACCGTTAGCTCTTAGTACAATTGGGTTGACGGGTTGGTACTTGGCAGGGCTGGCGATGAAACCAATTCGCCGTGCTTACGAGCAATTACAGCGTTTTACTGCTGATGCTTCACACGAATTACGCGCCCCTCTCGCAGCAATTTTGAGTAATGCCCAAGTGGGCTTATTAGCACCAGCAGAGGATACAAATAGTCCGCGACAGCGTTTAGAAAATATTGTCGATCTGTCAAAATCGATGAGTACGCTGATCGGTAATTTGCTATTTTTAGCACGTCATGAAGGAGCCTTAGCTGCTGAAGCTCTCAAAAGTATCGATCTAGTCAGTTTGCTGCAACGGTTGGTGAGTGAATATCAAGCACAAGCTGCAATCCAGGGATTAGATTTTGTTGCCCAGCTGCCAGAACAACCAATAAAACTCGTTGCCGAACCAGATTTATTACAACAAGCGGTGAGAAATCTGTTAAATAATGCTTTCAAGTACACCCCCTCTGAAGGTAGAGTTTGCTTGCGAATATTTACCCAATCTTATCGAGCGATCGTCCAAATTGAAGACAATGGCATCGGCATTCCATCTGAAGATGTACCCCATATTTTTGAGCGGTTCTATCGCGTAGACACTGTGCGATCGCGGCAAACAGGTGGATTTGGTCTAGGCTTAGCGATCGCCAAACAAATTGTCGAGGCACACAAAGGCAAGATCGCCGTCCAAAGTACCCTGGGACAAGGCGCAACTTTTAAAATCGAACTGCCTTTAAGGTAATTAAGTTGTCAGTTGTAAGTAAGAAACCTCTTGCCAATGACCAATGACCAATGACCAATGACCAATGACCAATGACACATTCATGTCATATTTGTGCGGCAAACTCAATTTAAAGTAATATGCAGAAGTCACTGACTTCTAGCAACTTTTACTTGTAAATACCCGTTGAGAAATTTAGTTATACAGCAATGAGCTGTGGCTAAAAATCGACGAACTTACCATCAAGTACCTTTTTAATACAAGTACCATTAGCCAGAAGCAGTAGATATGACTGAGCTTTCTAATTGACATTAAGTCTTCACCTAAAAAATTGACGATATGGCAAATAAAGTAGCATCACCAGCGCTGAAGCCAACCCTTTCAGTGGTGGACGCAAGCGCGATCGTCGTCGGTATGGTGATTGGCGCTGGAATTTTTGAGACTCCCACTCTGGTGGCTCAGAATGCTGGTAGTCAAAGCGTTATCTTATTCGCTTGGCTGCTAGGTGGGGTTGCCTCATTGATTGGCGCTCTCTGTTATGCCGAACTGACGACAGCATATCCTCACCCAGGCGGGGATTACCACTATTTCATGCGTGCCTTTGGCACGAACGTTGCTTTTCTCTTCGCCTGGGCGCGGATGACGGTGATTCAAACTGGTTCGATTACGCTGTTTGCTTATGCGTTTGGTGACTACGCATCCCAAATCTTGCCACTAGGGAGCTATTCTTCTGCGATCTATGCAGCCCTCTGCATTGCTATTCTGACCGGATTGCATATCATGGGCGTGCAGCAGGGAAAGTGGACGCAAAACTTACTGACACTATCAACAGTATTAGGTCTGGCATTGGTCATCATTGCTGGAATGATTACTGTAGCTGGTACTACTCCCGTACCTAACGGGACGCCAACCAATAACGGTGGAGCTTTCGGACTGGCAATGGTCTTCGTACTGTTAACCTACGGTGGCTGGAACGAAGCAGCCTACATTTCGGCAGAAGTGCGGGATGCCAGACACAACATGGTTAAGACGTTGCTGTTGAGTATCGCTCTGATTGCTGGACTTTACATGTTAGTCAACTTTGCTTACATCCACGGACTGGGGATTGCTGGTGTAGCAAATTCCAAAGCGGTAGCAGCCGATCTGATGCGGCGGGTGTTTGGCGAAAGTGGGGCAAGATTAATTAGCTTTATCGTTGCTGTGACTGCACTGAGTTCGATCAACGCCACAATTTTTACAGGAGCGCGGACGAACTTTGCTTTAGGACAAGACTTTCGCTCTTTCTCTTTGTTGGGGCAATGGAGCGATCGCCGTCACACACCTACCAATGCTTTACTCATACAAGGGGCGATCGCATTAGGACTCGTTCTTCTAGGAACGATTACCCATGAGGGTGAGAAAGGTTTTGAAACGATGACAGCCTACACTTCACCCGTATTTTGGTGCTTTTTTCTACTGTCGGGAATAGCATTATTCGTCCTCCGCCAACGGGAACCCAACACACCTCGAACTTTTCAAGTCCCTGGCTACCCGATTACCCCCTTGATTTTTTGCATTATTTGTGCATACCTACTTTATTCCAGTATCACCTATGCTTCCAGTCAGGCATACAGTATTGGGGCGATCGTCGGTATTAGCATGATGGTTGTGGGCGTACCTGTACTGTTTTGGGTGCGTCGCAGGCACTAGATATAAGGCAATAGAGAAAAGAAGTCGTAAGTCATTCTCCCTGCTCCCTTTCTTCACTAATAACTGACAACTGATAACTGACAAGAGGAAATACAGATGCAATTACCACTAATACTCAAACCGATCGCGGTAGGTGCGATCGCCGTTAGTATGGGCATTATCGGTTGTACGCAACAGACAGGGCTGAATGCCCAGGCAGAACCTAATATTGCTCAAACAACTCAAACAGCACCACCAGCAGGACAAACCGAACAACGGGAACCTGACGTACCTTACGTGCCTACACCTCAAGAAGTTGTGGATGAAATGCTCAAACTGGCAAAAGTTCAAAAAGGAGATGTCCTCTACGATCTGGGTAGCGGTGACGGACGCATTCCTATTACTGCCGTGAGAGAATATGGCGTAAAAAGGGCTGTAGGTATAGATATCAACCCCGAGCGAATTGAAGAAGCAAACGAAAATGCCAAAAAAGCTGGCGTGAGCGATCGCGTGCAATTCCTCAATCAAGATTTGTTTAAGTCCAATTTCAGCGAAGCCTCTGTCGTAACGCTGTACCTACTACCAGATATTAATGTCAAACTGCGACCCCAGTTATTCAAACAATTGAAACCTGGTACTCGGATTGTTTCTCACGATTTTGACATGGGTGAATGGAAACCCGAGCGCACGGTACAAGTACAAGGACCAAACCGGACTCACACCCTTTATTACTGGGTCGTTCCTGAAAAACCACCAGCTAATTTACAGGGGTGAGGAGTGAGGGGAATTCGGAATTCGGAATTCGGAATTAATTGCGAATGGGCGACTTGCAACTTCTCCCTTGTCCCCCTTGTCTCCTCTTCCCGACTCCCGGACGGGCGGGTTTGGAAACCCACCTCTACCGACTCCCGACTCCCTATGAAATACGCAATACTCATAACTACTTTAGTCGCCCTACCTACAGCGAGTTTGGCGCAGTCTGGACGAGCTGGGGCAGATGTGGAAACCTTGGTAAAACTCGGTCCTAGAGTGGCTGGTACGCCAGTTATGGCAAAGGCAAGTGACTATCTAGAGGCAGAGTACCGCAAAGCTGGCTACACAACTCAAATTCAAACTTTTACCTACTCTCGATTTGAGGATTTAGGTTCGAGTCTGACGGCAGGAAAAAGCAAAATTACAGGTTTACCTCTAAGTGGATCGGTTGCAGGTAAAGTTGATGCGCCGTTGGTAGTTGTACCCAACGTCGGACGACCGGAGGATTTTGCGCGGGTTGATGTTAAAGGCGCGATCGCAGTTGTTCAAAGAGGAGAAATTCGGTTTTCCGAAAAGGTACAAAATGCCAGTACTGCGGGTGCGGTAGCCGTGGCAATCGTCAATGACAGATCGGGAAAACTCGCGGCTTCTCTTGGTGGTGGAGTCAGTAAAATTCCTGTCTTGGCTTTATCTAGAGAACAAGGCTCTGCTTTACTACAAAGTTCTCAAACCCAACAGCCAGCCACTTTACACGTCAATACTCGGCAACGTCAAGTTACTGGACGTAATGTAGTAGCTCATCTACCTGGTATCGCTAGACCTCAAATACTCTTGGGCGCTCATTACGACTCCGTACCAGGTGCGCCAGGGGCGAATGACAATGCTTCTGGGACGGCTGTTGTTTTAGAAATTGCCCGCAGAATCTCTAAAACTCCCTTAGCAAAGCAAACTTGGTTTGTGGCTTTTGATGGCGAAGAAGACGGGTTACATGGTTCTAAAGCTTTCGTACAAACCGCCCAACCACAGTTTATCTCTAGCCTTAAGGCAATGCTAAATTTTGATATGGTAGGCGTAAATTCTAGTCTTCGCGTGAGTGGTACACCTCAGCTCACAGCCCGAGCGAAAGCAGCGCAAAGTGAGTTGTATACTTCTGAATCTTACAGTGGTAGCGACCATGCTTCTTTTGCAGCGGCAAAAGTTCCAGTTTTATTTTTTCACCGAGGGCGGGAGCCTAACTACCACACGCCAAACGACAAGCAAGTAGACTCAAATCTACTTGATGAAACTGTCAGCGTGGGACTAGAGATTGTCGAGCAATTGCTTTGAAATGTGGGCTGTTAATAGTTAATGGTTAATGGCAAATAACCATTAACCAATGACAAAAGACCAATCACAAATGACCAACAACAAACCTACAATGTCTCAGAATTCTGTTGTGAAAAAGTCAGTAACTTATTTATCTTTAATATTTATGGGGGCTGCGGGTAGTTTGTTAGGAACCCAGCTATTACCCAATCGACCGGAGTTAATCCCGCCATCAGTTGCTCAACTCCCGGCTCAGGTTCCTAGCGGAAATATTAACTTTATTGCTAACGCTGTAGACCGTACTGGTGCAGCGGTCGTCCGTATTGATGCGGCACGGGCTACCCGCGCTAGACAACCTGGAGCTAGGGTAGTGCGGGGAACTGGTTCGGGCTTCATTATTGAGCCGGATGGTTTAATTTTGACAAACGCTCACGTTACTGGTGGAGCTGATACGGTCAATGTCACCCTGAAAGATGGACGCAAATTTACTGGTCGGGTCTTGGGTAGAGATGAATTGACAGATGTGGCTGTAGTGAGAATTCAAGCCAATGATTTACCTGCGGTAACAGTAGGCAACTCTGACAACCTCCGACCTGGAGAGTGGGCGATCGCGATCGGCAATCCTTTAGGATTAGATAATACTGTTACTGCTGGTATCATCAGTGCTACAGGTCGTTCTAGCAGTGATGTAGGAGTCCCTGATAAGCGCGTCGGTTTCATTCAAACTGATGCAGCGATTAATCCCGGTAATTCTGGCGGACCCCTATTAAATCAACAAGGGCAAGTGGTGGGAATGAATACGGCAATTATCGGCGGCGCTCAAGGTTTGGGTTTTGCGATTCCTATCAATCGAGCGCAGCAAATCGCCGAGCAACTGGTTGCTAAAGGAAGGATCGATCGCGCCTATTTAGGGGTTCAAATGGCAACTCTCAACGATGAGATTCGAGAAACCCTAGCCCAAGAGTCAAATGGTGATGTCACTATCTCCGCCAACCAAGGGGTAGTCGTGTTAGGAGTCGAGCGCAATTCTCCTGCTGCTGCTGCGGGGATTCGTCCTGGCGACGTGATCCAGCAAATTAACGGGCAACAAGTAAAAACTGCCGATCAAGTGCAGCAAGCAGTAGAAAATAGCCAAATCGGTGTCAATATCCCGCTTGAAGTCAGTCGCAATGGCAGAAATATTCAGCTCTCGGTAAGAGCTGGTGAATTTCCTGCCAGCGCTAGCTAAAGGATGCATATTAGGTATGGGGAGCAGAGACGTTCATGCAACGTCTCTACACCTCCAAAATATTTTCCTGTCCCTTAAGTATGGATAATCTGCCCAATCCCAACTGGTGTTATCAAGTTTTAGAAATCTCCCCAACGGCGACGGCGCAAGAGATTAAAATGGCTTATCGCCAGCTGGCGCGGAAATATCACCCCGATCTCAATCCAGGCGATCGCACTGCGGAAGATCGGTTCAAACTAATTGTCCAAGCATACCGCACCTTACTCACCCTCCAATCGCAGCCATCTTCCAGCACTTCTACAAAAACTACACCACATCCAGACACCACTTCTACTTACAGTACAGGTGGCGTGCGCTTCCATGTCAAGCAACGCGACTGCACGCCTTCCTCTCCTCCCCTCTCTTCAGAAGAAAAGTTACTCAAATTGAGTACGCTCAACCAAGTCTACACTTTACTCAAGCGTCAGAATTTTCAGCAAGCAGTAGACATAGCAGAAAAGCTAGCTATCCGCTTTCCCAAAGATTCAGACGTGCAACCGTGGCTGGCTGTAGCTTACCATCGTTGGGCAAAACAGCTGATCTCGCGACAACAGTGCGATCGCGCTAGAATTTACCTCAAAAAAGCTTTGCAAGCCGATCCTCATAACCAGAAGTTATGGCGAGAAATCGATCGCGATTACAAAGCTATAGAACGCCAGTTAATGTTTTGATCCGCAAAAGCTGTTGACCGGATCGATATTGGTGACTTCATTTTGTAGCCAAATTAATATCTAACTGTCACAGTCATGTCACATTCATTCACTATCTTATAAATGGCTGCAACGAGTAAATGAGTTACTCCTCACCCTATCCTCAATTCAGCGAGTAAATAGCCTCTCCATATTTTGGAGAGCTTTTTTTATGTAACTCGCACTAAGCGGTCTTCCTCTACACATCCTGTCCCAAATTTCCGCTAAGTTAGCTTTTGGGGTAAAAATTGGGGTAATTGGGGTAACAGTACTGAGGAGCCAGCTACATGCAGGGGTTTTCTCCGTTCAGCGGACTGGCGTTGCTAATTTGGGTTTGTATTTTTCTAATATCTGGTCGAATAGATTTGCCTCTCTTATTGGTGGTTTTAATAAAGCAAGTTTTTGTTTATTGTTTAAACTATATTTTTCTAAAGTTGGATCGAAACAACCATTGAGTGCATTATTGTGCATTACCCAGCATTTAGCCTCTAATGCACTCCAATTTTGCGGAGTGTCTATCAAGTTCACTCGCTTACGCACTGCGTAGCCAGAAGGCTTGCCAAACAAGGGAGCTTATTTGGTGCTAAAGGATAAGCGCAAATTACCATCTTTCCATCGTTCTATACGACAAGTAGTTTCGTAGCCTTGTTTTGCAGAATTGACCATTGCGTACACTCCGTAGAAAAAACGTACAAAAAATAAAGCTAGAAGCTGTAACAACCTCTAGCTTTAGATGATATGAGAGAGCAGGACATAAGCTGGATTCTGTTTTCTGCTGCATCAACGCGATCGCATCTCTACATACAGAAGGCAGTTATCTATCTGGGATGCCTGTTACCAGACACCTCTAGCGGTACACCAATAGCGGAACTGGTAAAAGACCAACCGTAGTTCCTCCGACCTTGCTCCCAACCGGGGTTTACCGAGCCAGCACCTCTCGATGCTGCTGGTGCGCTCTTACCGCACCTTTGCACCCTTACCCTTTTCAGTTGTCAGTTATCAGTTATCAGTTATCATTTGGTCACTGGTCACTGTTCGCCGATCGCTGAAAAAGGCGGTATCTTTCTGTGGCACTATCCTCACGATCGCTCGCACTGGGCGTTACCCAGCAAGTTTGGTCTTTCGGGAGTCCAGACTTTCCTCAGACCAGCTGTAAAAGCTGGCTGCAACTGCCTGCGCCTACTCTCTCTAGATCTAGTGTAATGGTAATGGGTAATGGGTAATGGGTAATTGGTTGTTAGTTGTTGGTTGTCGGTTGTTGGTTACTGATAACTCGTCACTGACAACCGATAACTGACACCTAGCCTCTCTTTCTTGACGTTCTATCCTTGACATCAGAGAAGTTTTCAAACCAACCTCGCCGCCAGAAGAAATAGATGAGTCCAGCAGCGGTTGCTACCATAGCTGCCAAGCATAAGGGATATCCCCAGTACCAATTTAATTCCGGCATATTCCAAGGGGATTTTTCCGTGTTAAAGTTCATACCGTAGACCCCAGCAATGAACGTTAAAGGAATAAATATAGAAGAAACTACCGTCAGCAACTTCATGATTTCATTCATTTTGTTACTCACGGCTGATAGGTAGACATCCATTAGACCAGAAGTTAATTCGCGATAGGTTTCTACCATGTCTAAAATTTGTACGGCATGGTCGTAACAGTCGCGTAAATAGACTTGGACGCGATCGCTAATTAAACTGTCATTATCATCGCGGATCAGCATGGCGATCGCATCTCGTTGAGGCCAAATTGCTCGCCGCAGGTTGAGCAACTCTCGCCGGACGCGATAGATTTTGTTTAAAGTTTGCCGCGTTGGTTTAGTAATAACTTCGTCTTCTAAATCTTCCATTTGTTCTCCGTATGCTTCCAGTACGGGAAAAAAGCCATCAATAATCGAATCTATCAACGTATAGGCTAAATAATCTGCTCCCAGCTTGCGAATGCTGCCTTTGTTGTAGCGAATTCGCTGGCGTACTTGTTCAAAACAATCGTGTTCCGGTTCCTCTTGAACTGTGAGTAAGTAGTGTTTTCCTAAAATAAAACTGACTTGTTCGCTGTGAAAACCACCACTTTCTTTTGGTATCACCATTCGCGCGATTATGACTAAATGGTCTTCATAATCGTCTTCTACTTTGGGACGTTGCGGCACGTTGACGATATCTTCTAGAACCAATGGGTGCAGATTAAAAACTTGTCCCAATCTTTGTAAGATATCTTCGCTACCTAAGCCTTGCACGTCAACCCAAGAGACAGATTCCGTGTCCAGATAGGGAAGGCATTCTTCTGGAGTGGCTAAGGTTTTGCGCGTTACGTCTGCTTCGTTGTAGTCAATTAAAACGATAACTGGTGGTTGAGCATCAACCCCAATATTCAAAGTTCCTGGTAGACTACCTGGTTTGTCATAAAAGTAGCCAAAGTGAGGCTGTGTGTCTGGTTTAGCAGCACGAATACGAGATTTTGTCATGAACGAGATGGGTGCGGGACTCCATCGCGATCTTAATCCTTATGATGCGTTTAGGTTGTGTTACGATCGTGCTTTCTTATCACGGGAACAGTATAAACTGGAGCGATCGCGCTGCTCAATCTATGGAAAACTCATTCTTATTCGCTCAAATTGTACAATCTTTAGAGCAAAATGAAGACTCAGCCCGAATTAAAAAACTAGTTTTTTACGTAGCAAAACAATTTTGGGCTAGAGACCAAAATCAGTTAAATAGTATTAGTTTACTCGATTTAATCCAAGAGTTAGTTGCTAAATATTCAGATATAGAAAGCTTAAAAAAAAATGTTTATAGAATGGCGCAAACTCTAAACAAGCCGGAGCAGTACTTAAGTGTTGCTAGCACAATTATTGGCGAAACAGAAATTTTATATAATTTCCCAGCAGACAAACTTCAAGAAAGAAGAATAAGCTCTGATTCCGATCTGATTACCGTTCCTTTAGTTCCGGCAATTCGACAAGAAGCTGTGGTTATTCCCGATCCCTCTCCGCCAGCGTCCATACAAATTAAGAAAAAAATTGAGCCATTTGAAATCCGTCACAAGATAATGATTCAAATCAATCCCTTGCAAGCAAAAATCTTACTATTTTCAGCGACCGAGCATCAATTTGATTGGACTCAACAGGATTGGGCGGCTTTACGCAGTACGGAGCTATACGAATTAATTCGGAATATAACTTATACCTGTCAATCTTTTGAAGCTTTAGTTGATACTCTCGATCTAACAGCCCGAAAGCTGAACAAGCCGCACGAGTACCTAGCGATCGCTAATATTATCAGTCAAGCACTTAAACCCATGTTTTGAAGTTTGTATTTTAACTTTTAGCTTTTAGTTTTTGACTTCAATTGCAATATTTACCACGCATAATTTATGGATGCCAATGAACTCATGCAACGATATGCAAAGGGAGAAATTAATTTTAGCGGTTTGGAATTAAAAGGAATTAATTTATTTGGTGCAGATCTCGTTAGTATTAATTTAACTCAAACCGATCTTCGCAGTGCTAATCTAATTTTTGCTTATTTAAATAGAGCGCAGTTACACAAGGCTAATTTAAGTAGCACAAAATTAAGTGGCGCTAACTTAACGCAAGCCGATTTACGTGAAATTAAGTTACACGATGCCGATTTACACGGAGCAATTTTGCAAGGTGCAGATCTACGCAGTGCCGATCTGAGGCTAGCTAATTTACTCGATGCAAATTTGATTGATGCCGATTTACGTAATGCTAATTTGAGTGGTGCTAACTTAACAGGTATCTGTCTTCGCGGTGCTAACCTCAGACAAGAACAGAAAGAATACGCTGCTAATTTGCGCAGTACAAGACTGTTTCAAGCCGATTTGCGGGGGGCAAATATGGCAGGTGTAGATTTGTCTGGAGCTGACCTGCGCTGTGCTAATTTAGTTGAAGTCAATTTGCGAGGTGCTAACCTATACGGCGCTAATTTAAGTGAGGCAAATTTAGCCGATGCATTTCTCAGCGATGCAAATTTAGATCGGGCAATTTTGAGAGAAGCAAACTTAAGTAATACTAAACTAGAACGAGTGTTAATGAATGAAGCAGATCTAACCCGTGCTAATTTAAGCCATGCGATCGCACCTGATAGTAAACTGACTAAAACCAATTTGAGTTATGCTAACTTGACCAAAGCTAGAATGAATCGAGTCGATTTCAGTCGCGCTAACTTGTTAGGAGCAATTTTAATTGATAGCTCGTTAATTGAAGGCTTTTTGGCACGAACAAACTTAACCGATGCGAACTTAGATAACGCTAACTTATTTAAAGCCGAAATCAGTAGCGCCAACCTCACGGGTGCAACCTTACGCGGTGCGACAATGCCAGATGGTAGTATTAATAGTTAATTTCAAAATGAAATTGTCATAGTGAGGTGAGCAATGCCCACCCTACAATTTTGACTTTTAACTTTTCACTTTTGACTTACCTATGACTGCATTTCGAGTTGGGGTAGCTGGTCCTGTCGGTTCGGGAAAAACGGCTTTAGTTGAGGCGCTATGCAAGCATCTACGTCAGCAATATAACATTGCGGTAGTCACAAACGATATCTATACTCAAGAAGACGCTCAGTTTTTGGTACGCGCTCAAGCACTCTCAAGCGATCGCATTTTGGGTGTAGAGACTGGCGGTTGTCCGCACACAGCGATTCGCGAAGATGCTTCAATGAATATAGCCGCGATCGAACAGTTAGAACAAAAATTTGTCAATCTGGACTTAGTATTTCTAGAAAGTGGCGGAGACAATCTTGCAGCAACTTTTAGTCCAGAGTTAGTAGATCTGACGATTTACGTGATTGATGTTGCAGCAGGTGATAAAATTCCCCGTAAAGGTGGACCAGGGATTACCAAATCAGATTTGTTAGTGATTAATAAAACTGACCTCGCTCCTTATGTTGGAGCCGATTTAAGCGTCATGGAACGAGATGCGAAGAAAATGCGCGGCGATAAACCGTTTATTTTTACGAATCTGAAAACTCAGGCTGGACTAACAGAGGCGATCGCATTTATCGAGAGTTATATCTAAATATAAACGTTAGGGGCGCAAATCTAGCGTTTTCCGTGTAGGTGTCATACATGCGTAGGGGCGCACAGCCGTGCGCCCCTACAAATTTATTCGATGCTGCAAATCTTATACCAATTTCAGATCTGCATATTCTGCTAGAACATCATCAGAACTGAGGGTGTCACCTTCAGCTTGAGGTGTCCATAACACTTCAATCGCCAAGAGTTTATCGCTTGGAATACTACCAAATTGACGTAGAGCTTGACGCAGATCGTCAGTACTATTGATTGTTGGTATTTGCAATTTACCCAAAGTCGCTGCAATCAGAGTGACGACGATGTATTCACCGGGATCTTTCACAGCTAAATCGCTACTACCAGAGCCGTCACCTGCTGGTAATTCTGCTTTAGGCGTTGCAGCCTTGAGCTGATTGTTGACCTTGGAAAGAGTTTCTTCGCTAAACTTGCTACGTTCTGCCAAGGATAAACGGTTAAACTCGGCTTCTGCACCCGTCAAGCGAGATTGCTGAGTGCCACCACCAGCATAGACCCAGTATTCGGGGTGGCGTAACAGAGCTAAAGAAGCTTCCTGCAATACCTGTACTCTACCTTCAGGAGAGTTAGTATCGGCGAGTTCGGCAATCCGGTTGAGTTCAGCCTGTAAGCCTCTTGCCTCAGCCAACAAACCGACTTGTACGCGAGTCACACTGACAGTAGGATTGCTATCGTATTCTAATTCGTCTACGCTACCACCACTACTAGCACGTCGGAAGGCTTGTAGCATAAAGTTGGCGATCGCAAAAAAGATCAGGATCGTGAACAAGCCACCAAAGCCGCCGCCGATGCCAAAGAAGGGAAACAAGAAAGGAAATCCAAATCCGCCACCAGGATAGGGTGCGTAGTAGCCACCACCACCGGGAGCGTATGTTCTAGGAGTAGAGTAGCCGCGGCTAGGCGCTCTAAAAGAGCCACCACCAATCCGACCACCACTAGCTGCTAATGCATTATCTGCCTGACCAAACGCTAAAGTAGCGATTAGACCGAATACGAACAAAGATTTTATCAACGGTTTCATGACTGAAAGCAGTTTATTACGCATATCTCACTGCCCGAAAAACAATATTGACTTTGGTTTATTTCCTTTAGGGTAATACGATTTGCCCTTAGTAATAACTCCAAATGATTTGCAGTTGCTTATAGCGTTTAATTCTGACACCGTGCTAGCTATTTGCTTTGCACCAACTACATTTACTAATTTATCGCTTCTAACCCAGCCCTAACCTGTCACCGAGGTAGGATTCCCGTACCTTAGAGGATGAAAGAACTATGGCGCAGCCATAGTTCTTTCATTTTTACTGTCCGCGAAACTCGTTCCACAGGGATACCCAGTCATCGTAGTTAGGTACGGTTTCCCAGAAGTGGATTTGGCTGTAGTAATTTTCGATGTCTTCTAAATGGGAATCGCGGCGCTGTTCGGCGGTGAGTAACGGTAAAACTTGCTGGGAAACAGCCCAGTAGCCAGTTACCTCTGTCATGGGTTTTTGGGCTGCTCCCGTCAGCATATAGTCCATCCAAGCATGGGCGATTTCTTTGTTGGGAGAGCCTTTGAGTAACATCCAAGAATCGCTCCATCCAGTCGTCCCTTCTTGAGGAATAGTCGCTCCTACAGGAAAGTTAGCGCGTTTTAGTTCTTCAATTGCTACGGGCCAACCCCACGCGAGAGCAATTTCTTTATTTAAAAAGAGTTGGGCTAATTCTCCTTGGCTATTCCAGAATTTTCTGACCTGCGGACGCAAGCGGAAAAGATCGGGTTTAATTTCTGTTGCTAGCCGTTCTTTACTAATGTCGTAGATATTAGAGCTACCTTTCCACAACGCCACATCAGCATTGAAGATGGGGTAGTCGGGTAGAGATACTTTACCTTGATATTCTGGTTGATAGAGGACATCCCAGCTTTGCGGTTCAGATTTGACGACGGATTTGTCATAAATCAAAAAATCTGGTCCCCAAGCAATCGAAACACCATAGGCTTGACCGTCAAAGGTGTTATACGCTGGTTGCTGAAAAATTGGGAATAAATCTTTGTAGTTGGGGACTAAACTTAAATCGATCGCCTCTACTAAATTGGCATCATACAAGCGTTTGGTTAAGTCTCCCGAAGCAGTGACGAGATCGTATGTCTTGCCTTTACTGGCTTTAATTTTGGCATACATCTCATCAGATGAGCCTGCATAAGTTGGAATGACTTTACAACCATATTTTTGCTCGAATGGTTTGGCAAAAGAGGCATCCATATATCCCTCCCAGCCAATTATTCGTAAAGTGCAGCTTTTGGCTTGGGCGATTTCTGGAAAGGACAGACACGCTACCAGTACAAAACAAATGCTAACGAGACTTGCTATCAGTCGCTTCATCATAACTGCCTTTAATTCTGAGTGAGTCACGCGATCGCATTCCACCACAAAATTCAGTGGTAGGATTTGTAATACGATAAGCTCCGCATTCAGTTAAGGTGGTAGTTTTTTCGATTTTCTTATCATATGGTTGTCATTGGTAGTCGTTAGTTGGTGGTTGTCCCCCTTTGCCCCCTTGTCCTCCTTGTCCCCACACCCTACACCCTACACCCCACACCCCACACCCTCATTCATGACTGATTTCTGGACGACGATTCTCGATTTTGCCGCTACCACCTCCCAGAGGGTAGGGGCGCAACTGATGCAGGATTTCGGGCAGGTACAAGCCTCTCAGAAAGCTGATGGTAGCCTCGTTACCCAAGCAGATAAATGGGCAGATCGAGAAATTCAAGATGCGATCGCCTCCAACTTCAACGGCTATGGTATTTTGAGCGAAGAGGGAGAGACAATTTTTCCTGATGCTGAATGGTGCTGGGTTATCGATCCGCTTGATGGAACCACAAACTTTACGCGGGGACTTCCCATCTGGGGTATTTCTTTAGGACTGCTGTACCGAGGTACGCCTGTTTTTGGCTACGTCCACTTACCACCGCTAGGACAAAGTTTTCACGGCTTTTGGGCAGGAGATTCGGGACTAGCAACACCTACAGGGGCATTTCTCAACCATCATCCGATCCATGCTAGTACCGATGTGGTTAGCAAAAATCACTTTTTCAATCTCTGTTCCCGCAGCACTGCTGTCATGCAATCTGGCTTTCCCTGCAAAATTAGGATGCTGGGGGTTGCCAGTTACAACTTTCTCACCGTTGCTGCGGGTGCTGTACTGGGTGGGGTAGAAGCGACACCGAAAATTTGGGATTTAGCAGGGGCTTGGGTAATTTTACATGCAGCTGGAGGAACTTGGGTAGAGCTGCGATCGCCATCTATTTTTCCTTTATTACCTGGGAACGATTACAGCAATATCTCTTTCCCCTCTCTTGTCGTCAGTCGTCGCGAACTGATTTCAGTATTTCAACCCTTCTTAGAATCTTTAAAATAGCAGCACTAATTAACTACAGACAACTTGAAATCTTTAAAAAAACACTCCGTCAAACTACGGATGAAGCGCTAAGATGTACCAGAAGCCGTACATTACTTAACATATGCACGTTCATCCGTCTGCCAGCAACTCAACTATACGTAGTCTGCGCCAATTCTTAGTTAAAAGTGCGCCCTACATTGTTATTGCTAGCATTCTTCTTGTAGTTATTGCCACTCTTTTCCCTTTCAATTTCTCTAGGGATGAAGGTGGCTCTCTGAGATATTTTTTTAGCAATTTCAAACATTCTAGTCATTTGGGCGATAAGATTAAGAATATATTTTTATTTATTCCATTTGGCTTTAGTCTAACCTGTTTTTTGCAGGCAAGAAAGTTCAGTTTATTATTAAAACTAGTTTCAGTTATATTTCTTAGTTTTATTCTATCTTTCGTTGTAGAAACGCTCCAAATTTTCTTGCCTTCTAGAGAAACCTCACCTGCCGATCTCTTCACTAATAGCTTAGGTGGATTTATCGGGTTTTTATGTTTTTATATCTGGAAATTTAAATTTGTTAGTTATATTTTAACTTTAATTGAAAAGAACAAAAATCGGTTTAGTTTTCCTATAGTAGCAATTGCTTTTTTAGGTTATTTAGCTACATCTATCCTGTTTACAGTTCCGTTACAATCCACAAATAACTTAAGTACTTGGGATTTAAATTATCCTCTCATATTAGGCAACGAACGTACAGGTGAACGTCCTTGGGAAGGATTTATTTCAGAAGTCGCTTTTGCAGATAAAGCATTTTATTCAGCAGAAATAGAGCGCGTGTTTGCCAGCCAAAACTGGTGGAATAATGTAGATACACCTTTGATAGGAAACTATCAGCTAGACAGACAAAATTACAGCGATCGCGCGGGAAACTTGCCCGATTTGAGCTGGCGAGGGCAACTACCAGAAATAACAGACGATCGAGGAGTCTTTCTAAGCGATCGCCATTGGCTGCAAACAGATACTCCTGTGAATCGACTCAATCAAAGATTACAAGAAACCTCTAAGTTTACAATAATAACAACAATTGCAACTGCTAAGTTTCAACAAAAAGGACCAGCTCGAATTATTTCTATTTCAGATAGTAATGGTAGGCGCAATTTTACTTTAGGACAACAAGGCAATAATTTAAACCTGCGACTGCGAACACCGATCAACGGTGTTAATGCTCAGTATTTAGACACAAACGTGCATAACGTTTTTACAGATAAACAGTTTCACAAGCTAGTTATAACATATGCTAATTCAGGGTTGCATGTCTATGTAGATAACTTACAAAACCGATACAATATTAACCTTCTAGAAGTATTACCAAAAGAAGATCGAATTCTTTACTATGGCTTGATATTCATTCCTTTAGGAGCGCTATTAGCAATTGTTATTACACTAGCAAAACAACAATTCATCCGTTATACATTGTTTTATGCTGGTGTTTTATTGCCAACTCTGATTGTAGAAACACTCTTAGCAATGAGTAGTGGTAGAAGCTTTGAAATAGCAAATATTTTACTTGGTATGCTGATGACAGCCTCTACAACCTTAATTTTGAAGTTGCAAATTCCTTTTTGGTTGAGAAATAAAGTCTTAAATTTTGCTAATCATAAAACCTAAATTAGCACCGTATAATTCAGTTTGATTCAGATAAGACGATCCCCTCAACCCCCCTTAAAAAGGGAGGCTAGCCGAGATAGTACAATTTAATCTTACTGCCAAATATAATCTGCTATCGGTTGGTTAGAATTAGTAGCAGGATCTTGAGGAAGACTTAACAACACAGAAACCTGTGAGAATTGCGGAGGCATTCTTCTAGCTACGCGGCTCAGAATACCATAACCATAAATAATATGTCCTTGCCCAGCAATCACGGCAACTTGATGCTTAGGATTAGCTTTGACAAACTTAGCAACTTCTGCTGCCATAGTCTCATCCCATAAAACCTGAGCTAAAAAAAAGCGATCGAACCCGCTACTATTACCTCGATTGGAATGTTGATGCTGTGCAAAAGTTTTAGCTAAAATCTGACGGTAAGCAGCATTATCAGTCCGAATTTCTGAAGCAGGAGGAATAATTTTTCGCTGTTGAGGTGTGAGACTATCTAAACCTGCTTTTGCAACTTGACGAGTAATTTCAGAAGGCGTGTTCACAGCTAAAACTGACAATTGTTTCTCTTTCGCAAATCTGAGTATAGGCGCATAAGACTCCCAAGAATATCCCCATCTTTGCTCGTATTCAGTTTGTTCTAGCAAGTCTTTTTCAGTCAACTTACCAGCTAAATAGCTATCGATCGCATCTTGATATGGTATTTGAAACATCTCCATCGCGATCGCGACTTGAGGATTTCTTTTTTGTAACTCTTGAATTATTTTTAACTGAATTTTGCGATCTCGGTCGCGATCGTGAGTTTCTCCCAAATACAGCACACGTGCTTTTGCTAATTCTTGTAAAGCCCTTGACTGAGTAATCGTAACGTCCTCTATACTACAACTTTGATTCTGAATAGAGACATTTACCTTAGAGAAGTCTGGTACAATAATTTGTGGACGACAATTGTTGACTGTTTTTTGAGCATTTACAGACCAATTGCAAATCAAAAAAATACTTAACACGCAAATTAATAAATAAATCGAACTTCGCCATTTCCACTTTTTGATTAACTGCTGCATCTTCTTCTTTGAGCTATTTATAAAACATGCAAACAACCTTTTGCGGTCTTTCTTAGCGTCTTATCGTCTACTCTACGAGAAGCCGCTGCGCGTCTATGCGTGACATTAAAATAAATCTCAGCTTTTATCAACCAGCTATCAAAATGAAAGGACTCTGGCTCGAAAACAACCAATTACAACTGCGTACAGATATCCCCACTCCCGAACCTTCCCCAGGAGAAGCCTTAGTGCGCGTCCTACGAGCGGGTATTTGTAACACCGACTTAGAACTGATCCGGGGTTACTATCCTTACACGGGTATTCTAGGTCATGAATTTGTTGGCGTAGTCGAACAAGGACCCACTCATCTAGTTAACCAAAGGGTAGTAGGAGAAATCAATGCTACCTGCGGTCAATGTCGGTTCTGTCGCAACGGACAGCCAACCCACTGCGAAAACCGCACCGTATTGGGAATCGTCAACCGTGATGGAGCCTTTGCCGACTATCTCACCTTACCAGCCACAAACCTACACCCTGTACCAGACACTGTTTCTACGGAAGCTGCTACTTTTACCGAACCTATCGCCGCAGCATTAGAAATTCAGCAGCAGGTGCAAATTCAGGCAGCAGATCGCGTGTTAGTAGTGGGAGATGGTAAGTTAGGGCAGCTAGTCGCCCAAACCTTAGCTTTAACTGGTTGCGATTTATTAGCTGTAGGCAGACATCAGGAAAAACTGGCTAACTTAGAAGCAAGAGGGATTAAAACAGGCTTAGCTGAAACCGTAACCGACAGATCTTTCGATCTTTCCGTCGAGTGTACGGGCAATCCAGCAGGATTTGCGATCGCCCGTCGTGCGTTGCGTCCTCGCGGTACGCTAGTACTCAAAAGCACCTATGCAGGTAACTTGAGTTTTGACGCTTCCGCTTTGGTTGTAGACGAAATTACCCTCATCGGTTCCCGTTGCGGACCTTTCCCCGCTGCCCTAAATTTACTCGCCACTCAAAAAGTAGACGTTCAACCGCTAATTCACGCTCGTTATCCGCTGAGTCAAGGACTAGCCGCCTTTGAACGCGCTCAAACACGCGGTGTGATGAAGGTCTTATTAGAAATGGATCGAGATTGAGCTAATTTAGTACAGCAAGGGATTGGTTTTCGCTTGGTAATCCATGCAAGTAATTGCTGCCTCGGTATTAGCAATCGTAGGTTGTACCGTACATTTCAGTCGATAATCTCCTGTAAAAAATTGACAATTCGTACAGGGAATTTGGTGCAATTTTTGACTGGTAGCTACACTGTCTCGCACGGCGCTATAGAGACTCCAAACGATGAGAGCTACAATTGCCCAAGCACTAACAAAGCAGACCGGAACTAAAATTGGTTGGATAGCCTGAATGACAAAATAGATGAATTGCAACACAAAAACTCCAAAAAGCAAAAAACTGAGAACGTAAGTACGAGTATTTGTCTGTTTGATGACTTGTAGAAAATTCTACAAAAAACAGCTTGAATTCACACTCCTCCCTATGTTGGGTTTATATAGAAATTAAGTAGCTTTTGACACAAAGCTGTCAGTTATCAAGCAGCAGGGAGCAGTGACCAGTGACCAGTGACCAATGACCAACTTAACGTAAAACTACTGAGACATTAGGCATGAGTTCACAAATAAAATAAATTCCTCAGTAAAAATGCGCTTGGAGCGATCGCAATAAAGAGGATACCTTGTGTCCAGTTGCGTTCCTTTATACCAACGATAGTCACTTTAGGGGATTGCCTGGGAAACGGGAACGATTGTTTCTCCTTTCCCCTTTCCCTTTAATTGCCGAGCTGCTATCTCTCTGAAAATCTTATACTTTCCTGGTAGGTATGAGACGAGCCTCGCTATCTAGAATGACATCCCCTGATACATTAATATCAGACACCAGTAGAGCCAATACTAAACTATGTCTCATGGCGAACATCCCGAGCATTTACATCTTTTAGAGGCGGGATGGGATGGCTTTCATTTCATCTATGAGTTAGAACCCGCTGATGAAATGCCTGCGAGTTACATGAGTCAGCATCTCGTGATTATTGCTTTAGACAATTTTCGGGCAAGCTTCGATTTCAATGGCAGCTGGCAACATATAGATTACGCTCAAGGCGATATTGGCATTTTTCCAGCCAGCCAATTGTTCCCCAGAACGCAAGTGGATCGCGAAGTCCCTATTTTAGATCTATTTCTCGCTCCTGCCACTCTATACCGTACTGTTGATGAATCTATCGAGGAAAATTGTATCGAACTCATACCCCAGTTGCAATTACGCGATCCGTTGATTCAGCAGATAGGGTTAGCGTTGAAAGCTGAGTTAGCGGTAGGAGGTGCGGAGAGTCGGTTATATGCAGAGTCGATGGTGACGGCGCTTTCGGCTCACTTGTTACGCCGCTATACTTCTCGCCAGCAGACAATTAGAGATTATCGAGGTGGATTACCTAAGTATAAACAAGACCGGGCGATCGCCTACATTCACGAAAATTTAGATCGCAACATCACTTTGACAGAACTCAGTAATGTCGTTAACATGAGTCCTCACTATTTTGCGACTTTATTCAAACAATCTACCGGACAATCGCCGCATCAATACATTACGAAATGCCGGATTGAGACAGCAAAGCATTTACTCGCCAAGCAGGAACTCACAATCGTAGAAATCTCTCAGCAAGTAGGTTTCCAAAATCAAAGTCACTTCACGAGAATATTTCGCCAACACGTCAAGACTACGCCAAAAATTTATCGAGACAAGCAGAGATAAGTCAAAAGTTAAAAGTTAAAAAGCTTTTTACATCAATTCTGTTTTTCTTTGCAATAAACTCAGCGTTGTAGTCCCCCTTTTTAAGGGGGGGTTGGGGGGATCTTCTAGCAGCGTAGTCAGAAAGAATTAGTATTAGGGGAAAAGTTTTTGGAAGAATAGAACATTTTTCGGAACAACAGACAAGACAGTACCTAAAGGCGATCGCTAAATTAACTACCAATTGGTATCCTCAGTTGGAGTCGTAAACTATGACAGACACTAAACTCCCATTACAAAAATGGGGTATTGTCGGTTGGTCGGCGCTGGTAGTTGGTACGATGGTTGCTACCATCTGGCTGGTCAATGGATTAGACGAACAAGGGATGCGGATGGCAATTAGAGCCACTGCTCGTACTTCTTGCCTTCTGTTTCTCTGCGCTTTTGTCGGTTCGGCACTGCATCGAATGCGATCTACTCCTCTTTCAGTCTGGCTACTGAAAAATCGCCGTTATTTCGGGGTATCAATGGCAGTGTCCCATACATATCACGCGATCGCAATTTTTGGCTTATGGTATGTCACTGCTGGAACTGCACCTAAGTTCGAGTCTTTCACAGCGTTCGCCATACTAGGCTATATCTTTCTAATTGCCATGACGATAACATCTTTCGATCGCCCAGCTGCTTTGTTAGGACAGAGAAGATGGAAAGTTTTACATACTACAGGGATGCACTTTTTCTGGCTGGCTTTTACGGTTGAATTCAGCTTCAAAATTGCCAATTCACCACTGATTTATTCACCCTTTGTTGTCTTGTTAATCGGGGTTATGGTGCTGCGTTTAGTGACTCCTAGAAGGCAAAGAAAGTTAGCTAGCTAATGTTTAGCCTTCTTCTACCAATCTGAAGAACAACCAGGCTAATGGCTTTATCTCGGTGGCACTGCCAATGGATGATGGGATCGAAATATTCTGTAACTGTAAATATACTTCATGTCTCAACTGCAACGAATCGTCATCGCTTCCACACAACTGCAACAGCAGCAAATTGCCCTCACATCGCAGCAACAGCATTATCTCATGCGAGTCTTGCGGCTGCGGCAGGGCGATCGCTTTATTGCAATGGATGGCAAAGGTCAATGGTGGTTAGCGGTATTAGCAGAGACAACAGCACAAATTCTAGAACAAATGCAGGTGCAAACTGAGTTACCTGTAGAGATAACTCTGATGGTGGCGCTACCCAAAGGGAATGGATTTGATGAAGTGGTACGCGCTTGTACTGAATTAGGAGTCAATTGTTTTGCTCCAGTAACCAGCGATCGCACTTTACTCCATCCCAGCCCGCAAAAACTAGACCGTTGGCGGCGAATTGCAATTGAGGCGGCGGAACAATCGGAACGCCAAATCGTACCGACGATTTTAGATCCCGTCCCGTTTAGTACGGGATTGTTGTCGGTGACAGGCGATCGCAAGTATATCTGTGTAGCGCGGGGAAATTCGCCTCATTTATTTACAAGTTTGCAATCGATCCCCCTTAGCCTCCCTTCAAAAGGGGGGTTGCCGGATTCTCTCCCCACTTCACCAGGGGAATTAGACAGTTCTCACCCCCCTTTACAAGAAAATTCTAGCCCTCCTTCGCAAGGCAACTCTAGCCCCCCTTTACAAGGGGGGTTGGGGGAATCTATCGTCATTGCCACAGGTGCAGAAGGCGGCTGGACGACAAACGAAGTCGAAAATGCGATCGCGGCAGGATTTCAACCCGTCTCCTTGGGTAAACGGATCTTACGCGCAGTTACCGCTCCCATCGTCGCTGTATCGCAAATATCTGCGATTATAGAAATGAGTAGGAACTCTGAAAACCCTGCATAAAAGTCATTTCTTCAGAGCTTGTACCCTAAATTTTGACTTTTAACTTTTGACTTTTGACTTTCTTACGAATTCTCTTTCTCACCGCGATCGCGAATATATTCTGCCAAGAAAGCAACGCACCCAGAAATAATAATTAGGATGACGCTCAAGGCATTAATATCGGGTTTGACTCCCGTGCGGATGCGACTGAAAATTTCCATTGGTAAAGTGTTAATGCCGCTTCCAGCTGTAAAACTGGAGATGAGAAAGTCATCTAAACTCAAAACGAAAGCTAGCAAACAACCAGCAACAATTCCAGGCATTAACTGCGGTAACAAAACCTTGACAAAAGCTTGCAATGGTGTCGCACCAAGGTCGAGTGCGGCTTCTTCTAGATGGGGGTCTAACTTTGCTAGTCGCGCTGTCACCACAATTCCCACGTAGGCAAGGCAAAAGACAATATGAGCGGCTACAATCGTCCACAAGCTTAATGGAATGGCAAACGTAGCCAGAAAGACGAGGGTAGCTACGGCGATCGCAATATCGGGAACAATCATTGGTAAGTATGAAATACCGCGATAGATCGTCTTCCCAGGAAATCGATATCGTCCTAAACCTACTGCCATCAAGGTTCCCAAAACAGCCGAAATGATGACAGCACATACAGCCACAACCAAACTATTTTGTAGTGCTGTCAGGATGCGACTATCTTGAAGCAACTGTTGATACCATTTGAGCGTGAACCCTTGCCAGCCAGCACTGTAGGGAGAAGTATTGAAACTATAGAAAGCAAGAACAAAGATCGGCAGGTACATGAAAAGATACATCAGTACCGAAAACGTGGTTTGCCAGGTAAAATCACGAGCTTTGGTTTTGGGATGTTTCACACAGTTACTCTTCTCCCGTCAGTTAACTTAGTATAAACAGGCAAAAGGTAGAAAAGCTCGAATCTTCACTTGTCATCACTGCCGCTTAATATACAATTAATCGCATTTTGCAACTTATCTCTGAATGCTTGAGCTTCTTGATATGCTGCAACTCTCTCGCGACGAGAGGTACGATCTTTGAGGTCTACTCGATATACAGGTTGGATAAAGTAACGCAAACGCGATCGCATTGCCCATACTCCCATAGAAGGAAATAATGCGAACAACGGCATTAAAGGCGATAGAGGTAAGAAAGGTAAGCCGAATATCTTACCAATGTGTTGCAAATTCAAATTAATGGCAAATGGATGTAAAAGTTCATTGCCAAGACAAACAACTGGCAGAATTGGGATTTGGTGGCGATCGCTCAAACGAATAAAACTCGGATCGAAACTTGCCAATTGATACCTTTGCTGCCAGCCTTTACTAGGTCCCCGCAGTCCTTCAGGTGCGTATAATAATACAGTTTTTTGGGCGATCGCTGTCTCAAATTCCTCTTTTTCTGCCCTCACGCCGCCTAAAACTTGCGACCATCCAGGGGGTAACCACCAAATCATCCAAGGATGATCGAATAAAGAAACTCCGGCTAATGGTTTAACGTTCCATTCCCGTGCCGTACCTAGTAGATAAGCTAGTACGATAAAATCCCACGGAAAAGACATTCCGGCGTGGTTCATCGCCACAATCATCGATTCTGTTTCCGGCAAGTTTTCGATTTGCCTCAGTTCGCCGCGGTAGTAATATTTGGCAATTGGCGCTAAGACTTCATCGCGAAAAGCCTGTTGATAGTTGCGATCGAATTGCACCGCTTGTTGACGCGGAAATCGACAACCCAAGCGCAACCACCGCAGTAACAAGGCGATGTAAAATCCACCTGGGAGTAGAAATAATCCATACTCTAACCAATTCCAACCATCAGGATCGGCGTGATAGTGTTGCCAGTGACGGTTAAATAGGATCAGCCAGCCGGGAGGATACCAAAGGCAAAACCGATCGAACCAGGTAAATTGATAGCTACTCACGCTTTTGTCACTGCCCTAAACTACCCTACCTCATCCTAAATAAATTCAATTTGATTGGGGCGGCGATCGCAGTCCTTGGTGTATTTGCGATCGCGTATGCACCTAGAGCTTAAATTTACCAATTTGCATCTATACTCCCAAAATCGCCTCACAATAACTCAGTAGAGTCTGAAGGCGTTGGGTAATCTGCTGCTGGCGGGTTTGTAGTGTCTGAGGTTGTCTAGCAGCTTGCAAAAATGTCACATCCATGATTAACAAGTTGAATTGCTTGCTAATTTCCGTTTGCAGCGATCGCACTCTCGACTCTACCGCTGGATCGATATCTTGACTATCTAAACTGGCAATCTGTTGCTGAAAGTATTGTTGTGCTGCTAATACATTCTGGCGCAGTCTGGGGGGGTTCACCTCTGGTGCTGTCGCTGCTTGTTGTATTCCCTTTAGCAGTTCGCTCAGTTTCTGATAGCACTGATAATAAAGATCTGGCAACATAGAGCGGATTAATAAGATATTATTAGTGTAAAGAATTATTTTTCAAAGCATAAAGTCCATTAATCTACCTGAGCGAATAAATTTGAGATTAAACCAGTTCGAGATTGAACCAGCTTGAAATTCAACCGCTTTGAAATTTGTCTTATTGCGTGCAATTTGGCAAGATATTTTCTCAATACCTCGATTTCTACAGATCTATTGCCATATATACACTTCGGCAATAATTTCAGCCACAAGATTGTAGTTTATGCTACGCTTACTCATCCCCCAAAATTAAAGAGTGTTTGAAGCCGCCCCCATGAACACCCTGACTGCTACTGCCACCACTGTTTGTAATTCCTACGAATGTACTATACCTGACTGGTTACAAACCTGCCTTGTAGAGAATTCGGAATTCGGAATTCGGAATTCGGAATTGGAAGCACAGCAAGCTCCTGCATTGCCGACAGATAATCAGCTAATTTGTCGTGCTTTTAACTTTGCTTACCAACTGCATCAAGGGCAATACCGCAAGTCAGGAGAACCTTACATTTGTCACCCCGTAGCTGTAGCGGGTTTGCTCAGAGATCTGGGAGGTGGTAGCGCGATGATTGCAGCCGGATTTCTTCATGACGTAGTAGAAGATACGGATGTAACCCTAGAGGACATAGAGCAACAATTTGGCGCAGAAGTCAAGCATTTAGTAGAAGGTGTTACAAAACTATCTAAGTTTTCCGAAACTTTTTCGAGTAAAACGGAACGGCAAGCCGAGAATTTTCGACGCATGTTTTTGGCGATGGCGCAAGATATTCGCGTCATTGTCGTGAAACTTGCAGATCGCCTGCACAATATGCGAACTTTGGAACATTTACCCGATGAAAAACGCCGTCGCATCGCTTTAGAAACCAGAGAGATTTTCGCTCCGCTGGCAAATCGGCTAGGTATCGGAACATTTAAATGGGAATTAGAAGATTTAACCTTTAAATACCTCGAACCAGAAGCATATCGTCAAATTCAAGACTTAGTAGCGGAGAAGCGGACGGATCGAGAAGCAAGGCTGACCCGGGTGATTGAAGTTTTGCAGCAGGGAATGGCGCAATCACACATTCAATGTATCGATATTAGCGGTCGTCCCAAGCATCTATATGGTATCTACCAAAAAATGCAGCGACAGCAAAAAGAATTCCACGAAATCTACGATCTAGCTGCAATTCGGATCATCGTCAAAACTAACGAAGAATGCTACCGCGCTTTAGCCGTGGTACACGACGCTTTCAGACCGATTCCCGGTCGATTTAAAGACTATATCGGCTTACCCAAACCCAATCGCTACCAGTCTCTACACACTACAGTAGTCGGTTTTACGGGTCGTCCTCTGGAAGTGCAAATCCGCACGATCGATATGCACCATATTGCCGAGTATGGGATTGCCGCGCACTGGAAGTATAAGGAAACGGGTGGCTCTAGCCATACCAAGTTTACGCCTGTAGATGAGAAATTCACCTGGTTGCGCCAACTCTTGGAGTGGCAGAACGACCTCAAAGATGCTCAAGAGTACTTAGAGAGTATCAAGGACAATTTATTTGAAGACGAAGTTTATGTCTTCACTCCCAAGGGTGATGTTGTGCCTCTCACCCCTGGCTCGACAGCAGTAGATTTCGCTTACCGGATTCATACAGAGGTGGGAAATCACTGCGCGGGGGCGAAAGTTAATGGCAGAATGGTGACGTTGGATACAGCCTTAAAAAATGGCGATATTGTAGACATTTTAACCCAGAAAAACAGCCATCCCAGTTTAGATTGGCTGAATTTTGTCAGAACTTCCGCAGCAAAAAACCGAATTCGACAGTGGTACAAGCGATCGCGGCGGGAAGAAAACGTCGCCCGCGGACGGGAATTGTTAGAAAAAGAATTGGGGAAAACAGGTTTTGAAGCCTTGCTCAAGTCAGAACCGATGCAAGCTGTAGCCGAACGCTGCAACTATCATAGCGTCGAAGACTTACTTGCTGCCCTGGGTTACGGGGAACTGACGTTAAACCTCGTTCTCAACCGCTGGCGAGAGATCGTGAAGGGGCAGCAACTCATTCCTACCGAACCAGAAGTTCCTCTCAGTTTAATACCTGCAAATGCAAAATCACCCCGCGAAGCAGCAGTTGCACCTAAATCTCGCGCTAGCGAATCGCCGATCGCAGGTGTGGAAGGATTGCTTTACCACCTGGCAAAGTGTTGCAGCCCAATCCCAGGAGAATCTATTATTGGTGTCGTAACCACCCGTTCTCAGCGTGGGATCTCGATCCACCGTCAAGGCTGTCAGAACGTCGATAACATCCCTTACGATCGCCTCGTCCCCGTCAGTTGGAACGCTAACGGCGATCGCAATCCCCGTCCGCAGACTTACCAGGTCAACGTCCAAATTGAAGCGATCGATCGCGTCGGCGTATTAAAAGATATCCTGTCTCGTCTCAGCGACCAAAGTATCAACGTCCGCCATGCTTCCGTCAAAACAGCCAACGGTCAGCCAGCAATCATTGAATTAGGCTTAGATATTCGCGATCGCCATCAACTCGAACAGATCTTCAACCAAATCCGCAAGATGAGCGACATTATCGACCTGCGCCGCGTCGGTCAAGTGGATGAATGAGTGACTATGTAGAGACGTTACATGTAACGTCTCTACTGATTATGACTTTTTCAGACCTTTCCTCACTAGTCAACTAGGGAGCCATTTAGCGTCGTTTGGCGAAGTGCTGTCTATTTCTGACTTTTTCATGCTGGCAAAATCGAAGCCGTATTTTAATCTGTATTCATGGTCAAATCAGCCTTGAAGCAGTTACCAAAAGTTTCAAGCAATGATTTTTGTACAGACGTTACATGTAACGTCTCTACACTGATAACAGACCACCCTTGGGAGGATTAGGAACGACAAGACTGCAAGTGTTGCGCTCCCGATAGGGGTAAAAACCAAAATACAACTGCCGCGATCGCGCTATTCGTCCAACTAAGCACGATTGACCCAGCAGTATTGAGTAAAGTAAGGAGTCGCAAATGCAGGTTGTCACATTACCTTTAGAATCAAAATTTACAGCTAGCCAAAACACTACATTTGAAAATATATTGCAAGCTTGGCACTGGCAATTAGCATTTGACTATCCCGATCGCCGTGTAGCTACTAGAGATAGTATTGTTTGCTGGCTAATAGGAAACCATTTCGAGCAATTCGACCAGCTTGACGCAGAGCAAATCCGACTGATCCAGCAAGGGATGGCATATCGCTATCGGATTTTGCAGAATCGTTATTTGGGACAAGCACCAGAACAGGGCTATCGTCGTCTCATGACTCGCTTAGGTAGCCTAGCCGTGCTGCAAAATAAGATTCGGATGATGGTAGATCTCAGCCGCGATCGCCGCCGTCAGGTAACGGAAGTATTACAAGAATTTTTGCAAGATTTACTGCAACGCGATTGCTACTTACAACAACAAATGACGGCGATCGCTAAATGTACGGACGATATTTGCCTACGACATGCCTTACTATTTACGACGATTGAAGAATACTGCTTGCGACCAGTTCGCAATCAACCGCTGATCGTTTATCGCTTGATCAATTACATGCGCCGCCTCTCGCCAGGAGGAGTGACGCAAGTTCCAAAACATGGAGAGATTCGGATTGTCTTTGCCCAAATTCCCACAGAAGACAGCGATCGCAGTTTCAGCTTGTTAGATGCCCAAGCGATCGAGCAAGATCGCGAGCAAGAAGAAGCAGCCGAACAACAGCAGCAGCGAGATGAAATCAAACAGCAGCTATCCAAATATCTAGAGCAAAAGTTAGGACGTTTAGCCGTAGAGTGGTTAAATTTATACCTCCAAGGACAATCGCAGCAGGCGATCGCTTCTCAGTTAAATTTAACGACTAAAGATGTTTATCGTCTGCGCGAAAAAGTTTGCTATCATGCTATGCGGCTTTTTCGGAAGTAACGCGGCATCTTTCTTTTGTTCCCCCCTTAAAAAGGGGGGAGCCAGGGGGGATCTTCTTTCCGTGAGTGGCGCAGTGCTGCGATCCCCCAACCCCCTTATAAAGGGGGCTAAGAGCAAAGACGCACATGAGATAAGTAACATCTTGCAGGGGCGCACATCTGTGCGCCCCTACTCCTCTTTTTTCGTCAGTTTTTGAATCGAAAGTTGAATCGCAAGTGCAACTAAACCGATAGCGACAATACCGAATATACCCGTACCTAGTGCCATGATTCCTACAACCAGAGTACGGACGGCAGCAGCAATATTAACGACAGTAAAATTATCAGAATGAATTGGTTTGCGGGCAAACGTTTGAGCGATCGCGGCTGTGAGAGAATAGGCTGCAAAAGCAATTCCTGCCGAAATAACTGCCCCACTCAGACAGCGTAATGGAGTGGGTTCTGGCGTTTGTGTGGTTCGATCGTCTGACATTGGTAATTGGTAATTGGTAATTGGTAATTGGTAATTGGTAGTTGGTTGACCGCTCCCTTGTCCCCCTTCGCCC
>NZ_PYCI01000063.1:0-35803 GCF_003015105.1 Chroococcidiopsis sp. CCALA 051
TATTAGTATATGCGTCTTCTTTTTGATTTTGTTATTTGAAGCTCCATTTTCAAAAATAATTAGCAAAATTCACTTTGCTTATATTTTTATAACTGTTAATTTTCTAGTAATATTACTCAGCTATTATTGGATTACAAACGTAGAAACTTCTAGTTTATTATACGATAGTGGAGCTAGTCGTCTATTTTCTTTTAGTTCTTTTAATGATAGTTCTAATTTAGATAGATTTGAAGCCAACGTTTTTCTAATTCAATCTTATTTGAACAATCCAATACTAGCTTTTCAGGGTTATAGAGATACTTATGCAAGCGTGTTTCAACCACTTCGTTTATTAATACATCAATCATTTCTTGAAGTTTTTGCATATACTGGGGTTCCCTTTAGTTGCTTGTATTTTTTCGGATTTGTAAGAGTTGTCATGCGATTTTATCATCAAGATAATTTTAAATATATTTATTCATATTTGACTTTTACTTTATTTTTACATAGCTCTTTACAAGGAGCAACACTTACGCTTTTTATCTTAATTTTAAGTTTACCTTCAAAAAGTAAGAGATTACACCCATATTAGCAATCTAAAATTTATTAATGAAATCGAGCTATTTGCATATATGCTTCGAGTTTAGCTATCTCAACATAGCACTTGTATGAAAATATCTATTGTTACTCCAGTTTTCAATTCTGTAACAACAATTGAAAAAACGATTCTGAGTGTGATTTCTCAAAAAAGAAACTTTCCCTTAGAATATATTGTAATTGATGGTGGTTCGACTGATGGTACTATTCAAATCATAAACAAGTATGCAGACCAGATAAATTTGTTTATTTCAGAACCAGATCGTGGTCCTTATGATGCCATGAATAAGGGAATAAACCATTCAACAGGTGATGTTATAGGCATAATTAACTCTGATGATTGGTATCACGATAATGCGATCGCAACGGTCGAGCAAGAATTTTGTCGAAATCACGACATTTCCGTTCTCTATTCACCTATAACAAATTACTATAAAGGAGAATATGTTGCTACTTTCGTTCCTGGCGATCTAGATAAACTTTTATTTAGATTTACGCTCAATCATCCATCTTGCTTTATTACAAAGTCAGCATATAACCTTGTAGGCTTATATAACTTAGAATACCCGATCGCAGCAGATTACGATCTGATTCTTCGCTTATTTGTATCTGGCGTAAATTTTCATTATGTGAGTACGCCACTTGCCTCTTATTCATTAAGTGGAATGAGTTCTTCTGCCATACCCTTTGATAGACTTAAATTAATTCGGGAGTGCTGGAAGATTAGCTGTAGCCATTCTAACCAATTTTCTAGAGAGATGGAGCTTCAGCGATGGAACGTATATGCAGCCTGGGTTTTCAATGAGTTATTTGCACTCCCAACTAGGTATTTTCTTAAGCCTCCACTAGCTAGAAAGCTGAAGTCTTTTCTAAGTAGATATCTTGGAAAGCCAGTATCGGATACTTATGGTAAATGGTAGTTTTTCTATGTCAAGAATCTTGTTTATTTCTGCCCAGGCTCCCACTAACCAATATCCACAAGCTGGACAAAGGATTGCCTTTACGCATCTTTCAGAATATGCTGTTGCTAATGAAGTCGTTGATGTAGTGGTTATAGCTAACAAAGTTGAGGTGGACGCTGCCAAAGATTTAGTTGCAAAATTTGGTAGTAACCTCTATACATATCCACTCCATCAGTTCGACAAAATTGCTAGTTGCTTAACTCATCATCAAGTTCCCGTGAAGTTTGCTTCTCGTCTTATTAATACAGTTGAGAGAAAAATTCAAAAACTTCTCGCAACTAATATTTATGATACAATTCATTTTGAATGTTCTCATGCTGCTATATACTTTGAAGCAATTGAGAAGTATATTAATCCTACTAAAACGAAAACTGTAATTAGTTTAAGAGATGTGTGGACTCAAGTTTTTTTGAGACAGTCCGTCAGTAATTTTTTCTATGGTATTGAAGTAGCTAGAACTTTCCATTACGAACGGCAACTATACTCGCGTGTCGGTGAGTTATGGGTATCATCTACCAAAGATCGCGACCTTTTAACTTCTTTATTTTCTATACCCAGTGAAAGGATTACTATCAAGCCTCACCAAGCTAGTTGTTTTGTGTATCGAGTGCAGCGTTGCTTAGAAAAGATAGAGAAAAAAAGTCTCTTGTTCTGGGGAGCTATAGGAAGACCAGAGAACGAACAAGCAATTCTTACCTTTGTCGAGCAGTGTTTTAAGAAGTTGGTTCAACACGATCGAGATTTCAAACTTTACATAGTTGGCTCTAGTCCCTCTCAAAAAGTTTTGGCACTTGCTTGTAAACAGATTATAGTTACAGGATTTGTTGAAGATCCAACTGAGTTTTTTGAAAAAGCTGAAATTGGAATAGTTCCTCTATTTAAGGGAGGTGGGATTAAACTAAAAACCCTAGAAATGCTAGAAGCTGGCTTGCCAGTTATTGCTACTGCTGTAGGTGCTGAAGGAATTGTAGATCGGAGGAAAAAATTAGTGGTGAGTGACAATTTTGAAGAATGGTTCGATTTGATCCGCATAATGATAAGGTAAAGCTTTTTTAGCTTTACTTTAATTTTTCTAAATCGCCTTCTGTTTTTAATAAGGTAGCAGAGCGATTGGCATTGCTGACAGCAGTTCCCATTTTCTTAGAACGTAGCTTAACTAAAGTTCTAATAAAGTTGGCTCGGGCAAAATCGGGAGCAATTTCTATAGCACGATCGCAATCTTTCAACGCTGCTACTAGATAATTTAATGATAAATTCACTTCAGCTCTTACAACATAAAAGTGTGGTTCGTCAGGTTCGAGAATAATTGCTTTTGTGTAATCAGCTTTTGCTGCTCTCAACTGATGACTTTGAAAGTAAAGTTCTCCTCTTTCTATATAAGCCAAAACATTTTCTGGATTTTGTTCAATTACCTGACTCCAATCAGCGATCGCTCCTGAAATATCACCTAGATTTTTTCTCACCCAAGCTCTATCTGCGTAACAGTACATGCACTTGCGATCTAGTGATATCGCTATATTATAATGTTCTAAAGCAGATGATAGTTGTCCGAACTGACATAGCAACGCCCCGCGCTTATGTTGCAGAAAATGCTCGTCAGGACACAACTCGATGGCGCGATCGTATTCAGAAAAAGCTGCGGCTAATTCTCCAAGAGATTCTAAAATCTCTCCGCGATATACATAGGCAGCAACAACATTTTTAGAATTAGTTTTATCTAGATGAATTACGGCTGCATAATCATCTAATGCTGCTTGTGTTTGAGCTAATTTTTTATGAGCATTACCTCGATTCAAATAAGCAATAGCAAAATCAGGGTTAAGCGCGATCGCTTGAGAGAAATCAGCCACCGCAGCATGATAATCTCCAGTTCTCACCCATATATAGCCTCGATTCAAATAGCTATCACTGCGATCGGGTGCAATATCAATAGCCGTAGAAAGGTCTTTTAGTGCCGCACTATAATCATTTAAGTAGCTATAAGCATTTGCTCGATTAACATGCGCTTGAATTTTATTTGAGTCAACCTCAATTGCTTTAGTAAAATCAGCAATAGCAGCTTCAGCATTCTGCTTTTGCTCTAGGTAAGTTATTCCTCGGCAAATATAAGCTTTATAGTGTTGCGGATCGAGTTTTATCGCTAGATCGTAGTCAGAGATTGCTTTATCTGACATTTTTAAAATACTATAAAGGTTGCCTCGATTGTATATAACTTCTACTAAAGTCGGATCGAGCTTAAGAGCTTTGTTAAAATATAAAAGTGCTATTTTAACATTACCTTCAAATAACGCATGTAAACCATATTGCTTGTACTGCCAAGCTTGAAATTCTTTTACCATAATTTACTTGGATACTTCGACTGGATGTGTGAATACTTTGACTCATAGATCGGAGTTGTCTTTTTCTAAGAACAATATATGTATTACATCCGACGGAAATGATAGTATTCCTGAACTTTTCTGTATAGACAAACTTTATCTATCAAGAGAACATATTGGTATGACACAAATCTAAGTGTCAAAGTTCTATTATATAGAGGTGATTTAGCACTACACAATCTATAAGTTGTTAAGAGAAGACACTCAGAGTGCGCTCTAACAATCTTAGTAAATAGAAGACGTTTGTTTCAGTTTTTGTTTGTAGTGGTATATTGGATAAGTCTGTCAAATTCCTATTAGCTATGCGATCGCAGCAAAGCTTAATACTGTAAGCGGCAAAAGTTATAGCTTTAGTAACTTATGAGGTGAAATAGTCTTCAATGTGATGTATTTAAGTACATTTCTCATGTAACTAATATCACTTTTATTAGCTTTCTGTAGCCTTTCAGTTGCAAACTGCAAAACTCGCTCCGCTCGTCCATCCCAAGTAAAATTATGTACTTCTTGAAAAGCACAGTCAGCAATAGTCTTAGCTAATAAAGGATTATTCAATAGAGTCTCTATTGCTAATTTGAATGAGAGTGGTTCGTCAGGTTCTGCCAATAGTGCATTTTCTCTATGTCGCAATACTGTTGCTATAGTCGGTAAAGCTGAAGCGACAATTGGTCTCTTAGCAACCATATAATCAAATAACTTCAACGGACAAGTAGCTTCAGCCAGTTCCCAATACTTACTGGTAGGAAGAATTAGAATGTCTGCGGCATATAGATATAATGCTAGCTCAGATTGTGGTACGTGACCGAAAAATTGTATGTTTTGTAAATTCATCTGTTGACAAGTTGCTTTTACCCGGTTGATATCATCAATCCATCCTCCTACTAAAACAAATTCACATTCTGGCATTAGACTAGCAGTTTTCAAAATTGTTGGTATTCCTTTATAATCGTACAAATGCCCTGAATATAAGATAATTTGACTGTCTTGTTGTAAAGATAACTTTTGGCGGGCTAAAGATTTAGTTTGATAAGGAAGAAAATTTTTAATGTCTACGGCATTAGGAGCTACCAATGTTTTTTCAGGAAGCAAACCATGATTTAAATAGTTCTCTGCAAGTTGAGGTAACGTGGTAACAACACCAAGTAAGTTCTTGTTATTGAATAACTTTTTGCATGTATAACTAAGTTTTTCTGAAACTGGTTCGTGCCATTCCCAAAGCACAGGTATACACATTCTTAGCAAAATTTCAACCACAGGAAACGAACGAGTATAAATTAAGCAAGGAGCTTTAAAACAAGCGTATAAAATAGCTAGTTTATAAAAGATAAAATTTTCATAATTTTGGGGAAAAGGATACTCGATCTTAATATGCAGCGGTAGGCGAACTAGTTTAAATTTATGATGCAAACCATACCAAGCTTGAAATTCTGAGTCTATGCCTTTTAAAAATGAAAAAATATCTCCGCTAGTAACCAATTCAAAATTTTCAACTTTTTGAGAAAAAGCCTGCGCCATTTTAGCAGTTTGAATTGAGTGAGCCATTTTTGATGGTAGGTTTCCTTTAGACACATAAATTAGAGATTTTAGCGTTTCCATTTCACTTTCTTTGATAGGTAGTTTTTTGATAATGCCAATGATTAATACATGCAAAACCTATATACTATTACTCGTATTTTCATGCTTAACCTTTCGCTTTGATAGCGCTAGTATATATAATATTTGCGATCGCAAAAACACTAGTTAAATCGAGTCCCTTCTTTTTTTGGAAGATTGTTAGTTGCTTTTGCTAAAACTTCAGACACAACCTCTGTGTATCGAGCAAGACTGAATGTCTCCAATACTTTTTCACGAGTTTGCTTCCAGTCTACAGAATAAGCCGAACCGCTAGCGATCGACAAAATTGATTCAGCAATCGACTCAGGTGTGTTTTCGCAAGTCCATAGCTCTGTTTCTGGATTAAAAAACTCTCTCAAAGCCGGAGAATTCATGGTTAATGTAGGTAATCCTAATGAGAGGGCTTCAATCAACTTATTAGGAAGAGCATGATACGCCTTATCTGTATTACCAAAAATACCTAATGCTAGATCGCAATAATTAACTAGATATTGAGGTAAGGAACCATTAATAAAGTTTAAGTCTTTCCTTAGAAAAATTATAGATTCAAGATGATATGACCGAACTTTTTCTACATAATCGTAAAAAGCTTTATTGTCTATACCAAAGAAGTTACAAGTAAAATGCAAGTTTCTTTCTCGCAAAATTCTTATTGCTTGTAATATGTTATCCAATCCATGTAAAGGAATAAATGTTCCCCACCAACAAATATTTAATTTACCATCTTGCATCCAGCTTCTGTTGGGGAGCAAACAAGAAACATTACACAGAGGAGCTATATAAACTTTTTTTCTGTCAATATCAGTATTCAGAATCTGTTCCCAGTAAGTTAACTCTTGATTAGAGCTATGGATGAGATAGTCTGATTTCTTTAACGCTAGTATATCTTTTTCAATATATGATTTAGCGAGTTTGCTTCCATCACCAACTCTTTTTCTGTCCCTCACTTCAGTATCGTAAAGCGAGATATACATTTCAACTATGACTTTTTTCCTAAAAAGCTTTGCTGCAAAGATGGTACTTTTGATGAAAATAGTATTCATTGGTAATAAGTAAATTACATCCGTAAATGCAGCTTTTATTAAAAGTTCAACCCAGTAAAATTTAGTTAATATTTTTTCAAGTAAAGAGCTTTGCATACTTAAGTCTATATAATAAAAACTAGGACATAATTGAGAAACAAAATAATTTTTGGAACTAGATAGAAACTCGATGAGAGCTTGAGAACGACGATCTACGCGAGAAATATTGCCACAGAGCAAAACCTTGGCTTGATTGATGGGTGCTAGCATTGAAGTAATATTTTTGAGAATTAAACTATTGGCGAAAATACATGAAACTATTTTTTAAGTACCGTGTTTTATTTTTGCTTGAAACGTTGAAATGTCTCACTTTAAATAGTGAAAGAAATGAGCCAACTTTTGTAATAACTTTTTTAGTGCAAGCTGTATCTCAACAATTGCATCTATGCAGAAATGAAAGACGTAGCTTAATAGAAATTAAATATCATGAAAAGCTCGAATTGCTACTTTGTAAATTGCAATATATTATCCAGGCTTTCATACTGTCTAATGAAACTTCCGACTTAACTAACAGTATGTACTTGTTTGCACGATAAATATTTCAGACTCTGACTGGTGTTGCTTAAGTGCACTCTTAGTGTCTTCTCTCACAATCCATAACGCCACGATCTATAACGCCCATAGCGCTACTTTACTTGTATTAATAATTTAGTCTTGATAGTTAAATTAGTCAAACGAAACCCTACCGAATAATGTTTTTTAATACCATAAATTTAATAATTATATTTTTGCTTTATCATCATGTTCAGTTATAAGTCAGTTTTTGTCAATACATAAAAGTTACAGAAAAGTTCAGGACAAGAAGCGAAATTGTCTTTACAAATATGCAAAACGCAAACATCAAACACAAGACAAGGAATAGGCTCCATCTTACTATTCCGCTTTGTGAACTACGGTTTACTGGTGCTAGCACTGCTCGATCTCCTAGAGATACTCGTCCCCATACGCTTGCTAAATTCAGTGGAATTTTTGTGACTAGCACCGTTGTTAGTGCTTGACACTTTGCGGCTTCAAATCAAAATGGATGCTCGCACCCAATTGTCAATCTTGTTTTATTACAATTCCTTAACCTTTAATGCAGCTTGAAGATATTTATCAATATTTTGCCAATCCTCCAGAGATTTATCTTTGCCAAGAGCAAGCAGTTTGTTATATCCTGTCGGTCTTGCTTGAGGGTGAATCTTATGGCTCTGGATTGATTCAAAAGCTCGAACGTGAAGAGTCTCGCTATCGCCTCTCCGATACCGTGTTGTATGCAGCGCTGAAATTTCTCGAAGATGAAGGAGCGATCGCGGGGTACTGGCAAAAACTAGAGGGTCGCGGTCGTCCCCGACGAATGTTTCGGCTCAATCACCAATGGCAAGATGAAGCACGAAAGCTAGCAAAATTATGGAGCGATAGCATCACCAAATATAAATAAGTCAGCCTTTTAGGAGCAGAACGCCTCTGCCGCGGGATAGCTGGGCGATCGCTTCTACGATTTCATCTCCAATTTTTCAAGTAATTTAGGCAGATCCTTTTGAGATACTTGGCGATGCTCGGTTTCGATCGCATCAACCCAAGATATACTTTTCCCCATCGTTGCGGCAAAGAAAGCCCTCGACCAGCCTTTAGCTTTTCTAGCTTCTCTAATCGCAGCACCAGATGGCGGCTGTTGTTTGGGACGTTCCACGCCTCTAAGCTGGTTTGGCGATTTGGCAATCTCTGTCAACGCTGCTTCTGGTAAATCGAATCGCCATGTAGTATCTAAAAGCTGGCTCCAGAAGCCAATTGGTCTTTTCGCACCATCGTTATTTAACAACCACGCAGGACCAGTTTCTACCTCGACTCGCCATCCAGCCGCTTCAATTACTTTCAAGTCAGTCGCCAAATCGTCAGCTAGTTGCCGTCGTAGTTGCCGATCTTGCTCTGCTAGCGCAATTTTAGCCATACCATACGCAATTTGCATCAGAGATTTGCCGGAAAAGACTTTGCGGCATCCTGGCTTGACTTGAAAAATCAGCCAAATTAGCATTCGAGCTGCACCAGCATTTTGCTTACCAATGCTAAACAGCGTTTGTACTGTTTTCTTGGTAATAACTCCCGTATGGTAATAGTACTCAGACTTATTTAAAAAGTACTTCGCCCACAATCCAGGTTGAACGATGACTTTTAAACCTGTCAGCTTCGGATTGCCTGCCTTATCTGTCTCAAAATCTCTTGCAACATTGACATTCCAGATTTTTAAATCGGCTACGGTAAAGGCTCCTACCTTGCCTTGTTTTTCCCAAACTACGTGAGCTAATATCTGTGCAGGCTGTCGTACCAGGTCATACAGAATTGTCAGTTGCTCATGTCTGCATAAATCTCTACGTTTGATTAATCCGCTGTATTCCAGCAGTTGTTTATCATCTAATAGAAACTCACTTTGCCACGGATTATGCAGATTTGCAGCAGCGGCGCAATAAATTAGATGAATAGCGCCTGCTCTAGGATCGAATCGATCTATGACAGCTAAAGCTGCTGACTCAGATATGGTGTCAGGAGACAAGTTTTCTAAATTGTCAGTGACGTAGTAAGAGATCGTGCCTTTTTTGGCATCAGTTGCTTTTTCATAGCTCAAATTGTTTTGGGTTTCGGTCTTCCAGGGTAGATCGCGCTTTTGAGATAACACTTCTGCCACGCCATGCAACAAGAGTGACAAAGCAGCAAGATTCGTCTTGCCATCTGGAAACAGAGAAGCTTTCTTGAATGGTTTGGTTGGAGATTTCAGCTGCCTAGACTTCAGAAGAATCTTTTTGACAGTCCCCAATTTACTTGTCTGAGGTGATGTGGTAGTTGATTTTGTAGCGATCGTTTCTTCGCGGTCTACTTCTGTCTTGCTTGTGTCATTTCGCCGAAGAATAACTGTTTGTACTGCCAGTTGAAGCAGACTTCCAAGCCGATTACGCAGTAATTCTGGTAATTTCATTTCTTGCTTGGTATACCGATCGCATTTATCGTATTTTTTGCTCTTGCTGAAAACGCGAATTATCGCATCTCCATACAAACATATCTCGGATTCAACGATATTTTCCTACCTAATTTGGTAGACCTTGCGGAGTTTATTGAAGTATTAATGACAGGAATGCTAACTAAGTGAAAGTGTGCGAGTAAATCCGATCTATCAAAAGGTATAGTCTGAAAGTAGTACTACTAAAAGTAGGCGATCGCATAAGTGCCGTCTTCATCAGCAGATTTGAGCCGATTGGATTTAGTGTAGTTCTAAAGTACTAGTATCGTCTCACTTTTTCCAAAACAGGTTGAATCAATTTGCTTTAAACAGCATCAAAATCTTAGTGAGCAAGAGTCTTACAACTTTACATTTACTACCATAGCAGTGCTAAATGATTTGTAAAGCAGGCTTCTAGCCTGCCGCAGGCTAGAAGCCTGCTTCACTTTCATGAATCAAATAGGGTTGCTATAGCACTTAGTCACACTTTTGCTAGAAACAAGTCACGCTTTTGCTAGAAACAAGTCACGCTTTTGCTAGAAACAAGTCACGCTTTTGCTAGAAACAAGTCACGCTTTTTCGTTATAGGGCTTAGATTTAAAATACTTACATTAAAATCTTACATTTTTAGCTCAAGCTAAAAATGTAAGGGCTATTGAATCGAGCGAATAAGATATTTTTCTAAATCTACGGTTGTATAGATAGTTTCAAAGTAAAATCATTGTAAATGAAGTGATAAAAAACCTTGCAGCCTGTAAAATCTTAAGGAATGTTACTCAATTAAAACAGAGATTGCTCGCCATAACAAAGTCAAATATCTATCTGCATGAATAGTGAAAAATTCAAACCTTGATTCTGTGGATAGGTGAAAAGAATATAGCTTTGATGGCTAAATGTTGGGTGGGTTGTTAACCATGAATTATTTCTAAGCGGAGAAGAAAGTTATGCCATTACTAAGCATTAGCGATTTCGATACAGATTATCAGCGTACCTTTGAAGGAAACGACATCAAAGGTATGGATGTTTACGGTGAAGGAGATGGGGAAAAGTTTGGTACAGTAAAAGATATTTTAGTAGACGAACAAGGTAATTTTCGGTATTTTGTTATCGACGTAGGATTCTGGATTTTTGGTAAAAAAGTACTACTGCCAGTTGGTCGCGCTCGGATCGATCGCAACGCTCATCGCGTCTATGCCAACGGTTTGACTAGAGAGCAAGCGGATCGCTTACCCGAATATACAGAAGGCATGACAGCAGACTACGATTACGAAGAACGGGTAAGAGGAGTTTATCGTACAGAAGCTTCTTTAGATGCATCAGCACCTCTAGACTCAGCGTCTACTGCTGCGATGATGGGTACTGCTACGCCAACTAGCTATAACCGCGACACTTACACTTACGAACATGACAAAGATTTATACGATACAAGCACTCATAGCGATCGCACCATTAAACTTTATGAAGAGCGGTTGATTGCCAGCAAACAGCGCCGCAAAACTGGAGAAGTTGCGATCGGCAAGCACGTTGAAACTGAGACAGAACGAGTTTCAGTTCCAATAGAAAAAGAGCGGGTCGTGATTGAAAGAATTACCCCACCCGATGCAGGTAGGGCTGTTGCACCTGGTGAAGTTGACTTCCATGAGGGTGAAGTTGCCCGTGTAGAAGTGTATGAAGAAGTTCCAGATATTCATAAAGAAGCCTTCGTTAGAGAAGAAATCAGAGTCAAGAAGGTCGTAGAACAGGAAACTGTGGAAGCACAAGAAACGATTCGCAGGGAAGAATTAGATATCGATACTGATGGTCGTCCAGTTATCAGTGACCAGTGACCAGTTATCAGTGACTAGTGACCAGTTATCAGTGACTAGTGACCAGTTATCAGTGACTAGCGATCGGTTAATTCTAACTTCTGATTCCTGACTGCTTTTGACTAGACCTCCTGCATGAATCAAAAAATCATGGATGTCATTCTGTTGGCGAAGCCTTCCCGAAGGGTACGCAACGCAGTGTAGTGAAGAATCTCCCAGATGTTTCGCTTCGCGTGTGGATGACAATTCAAGTATTCACGCAGGAGGTCTACTGACAACTGATAACTGTTCTATTCATTTGTAAATTGTAGGAGGTAGAAATGAGTTTGATTAAAAAGTTTCGGAAAATTGCGACTGTGCTGCTCTTAGTATTATTTGTGATTACAACTACAGCCTGTAGCAGTGCAGTTCAAGCCAAACAGCCAACAACAATGCTACCAACAGCTAGCCGGAGTGCAGATTACTCGCAAATAGCAAGAGGAAATACTCAAGCCGGACAAGATTTTGGTAGTTGGGTCGTGCAAACGGCTAGGGGAATGGTTAAAGATGCCTATGTGCGCGACAACAATAAATTAGGTGTTGTCATCTCACCTGAAGTTCGCCCAAACGAAGTTAAGCCATTAGCAAAATCTCTAGCTCAAGGTTTTCGCCGCAATTTCCCCAACCAAGATTTGACTGTGTTGATGTACGCACCGGATAAAAAGTTAATTTTGACAGCTAAGTACGACACTCAAACTAATCAGATTGAATACAAGTAAGTCGTTGGTCATTTGTCATTGACTATGAATGCAAATGGCGGTTGTAAAAAGGAGAAAAAAATGAGTAGTAGCGACAAATATAGAAAAGAAGTCATGAACGATCTCGCTCAAGGTAATGTAGAAAACCTTGACGCTCCCACAAATTTAGAGCAAGATTACGAAAATTTTGACGATTTTGCTCAACGCTCATCTCACGAAGAACGTCGCCGCTTATTCGGTCGCTCTTTCCACCCAGATCGGATTCCGACAAATCAGATGGAACCGGAATTGCAAAAAGCGATCGCCCAGATTAAACCAAATGAAAGAGATGATGTGGCGCGGGCTTTCTTCAAGCACTTAGGTAAAAGAGGACTGCACGATCGCGATTTAGAAAAGCAATTGGGGCTATCAACTCATCACGCCAGCCGGATGAATGCCGACGATGTAAGTAAATTAGCTGCATTTGCTTATCACAACCATCCCGATATTTTTCAAGAGGTATTAGCGGAACAACCTGCGTTCGTGAAATTCCTCAGCAATCCAATGGTCGGTGCTGCATTGGGTGCGATCGCGGCTAAATGGTTGGGTGGTCGTAAGTAAGAGAAAAAGTGTTTAGGTGTGAAGGAGTGAAGTATGCCCGGGAGTGCAGATTTATCCAAATTCAGCCAGTTGAGTTTGGGTGTAGCGATCGCTTTTTTTGGTGTGGGGGTGCTACCCCAACAACTTCTGGCTGAGGAACAGAGGCTTAAGGATTCAACCGAGAAAGAGGCAGTAGCCCTAACGAGTAGCACGGCTCAAAACGAAGACATATCTTACGCTGCCGCCGATCTGCAACCGCAGGACGAATCTACCCAGGAGCTACGACTGGCGCAGCGAGAAGTTGACATCGATACTTTCTGTCGCTCGTATCCCTACAATTCTCGTTGTGCCGATTACCAGCCACCGGAGCAACGTCAGAAGCCAAAAGAGAAGCTGAGAGAAACTTTAACCGAAAAGCAGCTGCGAAGTGGCTTTGCACTCACAGGTAAAGCTGGCACTTTAGGATTTGGGTTAGAAGGAGTTGGGGCTATTTCTCCTAATTTTAACGGTCGCTTGGGAGTGAATTACTTTGATTTTGGGATTGACACCGAGCAAAGCGATATTGACTACGATGCTGACGTGCAGCTATTCAGTGTTTCGGCACTTTTAGACTGGTATCCGTCGAAAAGAAGTGACTTTAGGATTACAGGCGGCTTATTGTACAACAACAACAAAGTTGACGCAACCGCCCGCTCAACTGCAACTTTGGATATTGGAGGTGTAGAGTTTCCTGCTTCAGCCGTGGGTCAGCTAGAAGGAGAACTGACATTTCCTAACACAATTTCTCCTTACGTTGGCATTGGTTACGGTAATCCAGTCAAACGCGATCGCGCCTTCAGTTTTTCGATTGATTTAGGCGTTTTATTCGGGGGTGCGCCAGAAGTCGATCTGAGTGCATCAGGACCAATAGCAGGACCAGCGTTACAACTGCCAGTTGTAGGTTCGTTATTAGAAGATGCGATCGAACAGGAAGAAGACGATATCGAAGACGATTTGAGCGACTTCAAGATCTATCCCGTGCTGACTATTGGCATTTCCTACCACTTCTAATCGGTTCTGCTTGCTGATGATTGGATAGGAAAGCTCGCATAGCATTCCGATAAATTCTGAACAATCGACCAGAAATCATCAGAGATTTAACAATTCTTCTGCTGCTCTAATATAGCAATCCTATTTGATTCATGAACGTGGAGCAGGCTTCTAGCCCGCCGCAGGCTAGAAGCCTACTGTACAAATCATTTAGAACTGCTATATCTGATTTCAGGAAAATATTTCTGAAAATATTTCTATCAGTTTAGATACACAACGAGAGAAGTCAAAAATACATAACTTGCGGTATAAACGGCTAAATAAGCTATCAGTTAGCTTGGGAAATATATTGCCTCAGATGTAGCAGTATGAGCGTGCGCCGAATTCAAACGAGGTAGTCATATGTGGGAAATTGCAGAAATAGCAGGGCATGGTTTCAATAACTATTGGCTAGCACAAATTATCACAGAAGAAATTCTCACTCCCGAAGAAGCTGCCGCAGTCTTTTCGGGTCCACAATTCTTAGTGGCATTGTTGGCGGGTGTAGTGATGGCATTTGCTTTCCAACTCCTGTTAACTAACTTTACAGTCGCTTTAGGTATTTCCGCGTTAGGTGGGGGGGATACCGACGATACAGATAATTTAGGTAGCACAGTCCGTAAAATCTCGACCGCAGTAGGTCTTTTGGCTTTAACAACTGGCGGCGTGGCTCTATTCGTTGCCAGTTTTTTAGCTGTGAAACTTAGTTTAGTCAGCAGTGCGGTATTAGGGGCAATTATTGGGGTAGTTATTTGGTCTACCTATTTTTCTATCCTGTTGTGGTTAGGCTCAACTACAGTTGGTTCGCTGATCGGTTCTTTAGTTAGCACTGCTACCTCTGGCTTTCAAGGACTGGTAGGGACAGCAACCGCAGCTTTAGGCGCTAATGTAGCCAAGAATCAAGCTGTGGATACAGCTGAAGCGATCGCCGCCGCAGTTCGGCAAGAATTCACTACAGGACTCGACCCCGATGCGATCGGTAAGACTCTACAAAAGTCTTTGGGAAATTTACAACTACCGCAACTGAATTTAGACGAAATTCGCGGTCAGTTTGAAAATATCCTCAAAAACTCCGATCTAAAATCTGTGGCTGATAGCGACGTATTACGTAACATTAACCGCGAGACATTTGCAGATTTAGTCAGCGATCGCACGGATTTATCCAAACAAGATGTGAATCGGATTGTAGACCAGTTGCAAGGCGTTTGGCAGCAAGCGATCGGTACAGGCGAAGTAGATCCGCAAGCTCAATTAAGTCAATTTATTAAAGAAGCTTCTCCCGAACAACTCAATTCCAGCGAACTCAGCGAAAAACTGGAACAACTGGTACAAACAAGTCAATCGAATGGGAAGCAAAGCAACGGTTGGGGAAATCGAGCTGTGCAATTGGGTGTGAGCGCCCTCACCACCGCAGTACTCGAAAGAACCAATCTGGCTGGAATTGATGTGGAAAATATTTCTGGTCAACTGCAAAAATTCATCGATAAGTTGCCAGAAGTAGACCGAGACAAGATTTCCGGTCAATTACAGCAATTTAAACAGCAGGTGCAACAGCAAGCGCAAAAACTACCAGAATTGCCAAACAGCGCCATCCGCAGCGATGTAGACGATTATCTGCTGAAATCTTACCCGTGGCATCTCAACCGCGAAACGATTAAGCAAGAATTTAGAGACGTTATCTACGATCCGCAAGCAGATCCAGGTAAAGTTAAACAAGAGCTAGAGCAGCTAGATAAAGATTATTTCACACAAAAACTGAATCAACGCGGCGATCTACTTGAGAACAAAGTCCAAGAAGTTGCCCAGCAATTAGAAGAGATCCGCACCGAGATTTTAGCTACGGTTTCTGCTGGTGCGTCACAAGCGCAATCGCAAGATCTGCGTAGCCGTGTAGAAAATTATCTGCGTTCGACTGGTAAGGAAGAACTAAATCCCGAAGGAATTGAGCGCGACTTCCAAACTCTTCTAGAAGATCCAGAAGCGGGTGTGGAAACACTCAGCGATCGCCTATCGCAATTTGACCGCGATACTTTGACTCAACTGCTCAAACAACGCCAGGATATTAGCGAAGAGGAAGCAAATAATATTGTCGGTCAACTCGAAAGCACTCGCGATCGCGTTGTCAACAAAGCCAAAGAATTGCAAGAACAGGCGCAAGCTAAAGCAGCAGAAGCAAGGCAGAAAGTAGAAGAGTATCTTCGTAATACTAATAAAGAAGAACTCAACCCTGAAGGCATCAAGCGCGATTTCCGCACCTTGCTAGAAGATCCGCAAGTGGGAATTTCTGTATTACGCTCAAGATTATCGCAGTTCGATCGCGAAACCTTAGTAGCATTACTATCGCAACGTCAAGATTTGAGCGAGGAGCAAATAAATCAAACTCTCGATCGCTTAGAATCAGTCCGCGATAATATCTTACAAGCACCGCAACAGCTAGCAGGCAAAGCGAAAGAGCAATACGACAAAACGACAACGGCGATTTCTGAATATCTGCGTAACACCAACTTAGAAGAACTCAATCCTGAAGGCATCCAGCAGGATTTACGTAAAGTATTGGAAGATCCTCAAGAGGGAGCCATTGCATTACGCGATCGCTTGTCTCATGTCGATCGGGAAACCTTGGTGAAACTACTGTCGCAAAGGCAAGACTTGAGCGAAGAACAAGTCAACCGCGCGATCGACTCTGTAGAAGAAGCAATTAACAGCATTGTGCAAGCACCGCGCCGTTTGGCAAGCCGCGTCCAACAGCAGGCGATCGATTTTGAGACAACTTTAGAAGGTTACTTGCGGAATACGAATAAAGAAGAACTCAATCCCGATAGCATTAAGCGCGACTTGCAACTATTGCTTAACGATCCTCGTGCTGGATTAGGTAGTTTGGGCGATCGCCTCTCGCACTTCGATCGTTCGACGATTGTGGCTTTACTGTCTCAAAGAGAAGATATTTCGGAAGAAGAAGCAAATCAAATTGTCGATCGCATCCTGACTGTACGTAACTCTGTTGCCGAGCAAATTGAGAAAATTCAGCGTAGCGTACAGTCTGTTATCGACTCAGTTTTCGATCGCATTCGCAGCTACCTCAACTCGCTAGAGCGTCCCGAACTCAACTACGAGGGAATTCAGCAAGACTTCACCACCTTGTTTGACGATCCGCAAGCGGGATTTGATGCTCTACGCAATCGCTTGAGCCAATTCGATCGCGACACACTAATCGCCGTGTTGAGTTCTCGCGAAGATATTTCCCCAGCCGATGCCGAGCGGATTGTGGGTCAAATTGAAGGTACGCGCGATCGAGTGCTGCATCAAGCCGAACGCATTCAGCAAGAAACGCAAAAACGGCTGGAAGCTTTGAAACAACAAGCACAGGCAACAGCAGTAGAAACCAAAAAAGCCGCATCTGGTGCAGCTTGGTGGTTGTTTGGTACGGCTTTGACTTCTCTTGTCGCATCTGCGATCGCCGGAGCGTTAGCCGTGAACGGGATCGGTGGATTGTTTTAAAGTTTCCACTGGAATTTTGAAATTGGAGCAAAGAAATGACTTTAGGCTACCACAGACGAGCAGTAGGCACATTTGAGCGGCGTAAAGATGCGGAACGCGCCCTGAATGAATTAAAGCATTCTGGTTTTGGGATGGGTCGGGTTTCCATCATCGCCCAAGATGCAGACAGCAAACCTGATATTGCTGGTGTAGATGTAGAAGATCGCGATCGCGTCGGGAACAAAGCCGATGAAGGCGCTGCTACGGGAGCGGTGACAGGCGGAGTTTTAGGCGGACTGACTGGTTTATTGGTCGGACTAGGTACTTTAGCAATTCCTGGTGTTGGTCCAGTGATGCTAGCGGGCGAAGTTGCTACAGCCCTGGCTACAACTGCGGCTGGTGGTGCGATTGGTGCAGCTGCGGGCGGTTTGCTAGGCGCACTAATTGGCTTGGGGATTCCCGAGGAAAGAGCCAAAGTTTACAGCGATCGCGTTTCTAGAGGACATTATTTAGTTATTGTGGATGGCACTGACGACGAAATCGCCCACGCAGCCAGAATTCTCGGCGGTGGCGGGATTCAAGAATGGGGTGTATATAACAACCCAAATGCGACCACTACCCGTACCGATGTTGTGACTGATGTAGCGCGGATGAATTCGACTAGACCGACTTACCGCACCGAAGGCATTGTCGATAACGTCAATACCGCTAACCCCATATACCGCACCGAAGGTAGTGTTGACGATGCTCCTGAAGTCATTATTATCGATCGTCGGGACGAGACTCACTGAGAACCAGCATAGTATTGACTAATAGGTGGAAGGACATACTGTCAGTGCGATACTATAGCGATTCTCGTTATGATGCGATACATTCGTAGGGGCGCACAGCTGTGCGCCCCTACAGATCTTGTATTTCATCGAATTGAAAAAGGCTATATCTCGCTCGGAAACTCTAGCAGTTCTAAATGATTTGTAAAGTAGGCTTTTAGCCTGCCGCAGGCTAGAAGCCTGCTCCACGTTCATGAATCAAAACTGAAATTTCAGACAGCTAGCTTAGTAGCGGGAACGTCTTTTCCGCTGCTTATGCTTAGCGAGTTCCTTACGTTTATGTTTTTCAATTGGCGTTTCAAAGTGACGATGTTTCTTGATGTCTAAAAAAATCCCTGCTTTAGAAACTTCGCGCTTAAATCGACGCAAGGCTGACTCAATTCCTTCATTTTCACCCAAAATAATTTGTGCCATCTATTCTCCTCTCAATTGAGTAAGTTAGGATAGAATTTGGGCAATTTATCCTGAAATTAAGTTGTTAGCAAAAAAGGGTAGACTCCCGATCTACCCTTAAACCTTAGAGTTAAATTATCTGTCTTAAAGCTTAGTAGCGACTAGAGAAATTACCTCTGCGATTACCACCGAATGAGCTTCTGTCTTCTCTAGGCTTTGCCTTATTAACCTTCAGGTTGCGCCCCATCCATTCAGCACCATCAAGAGCATCAATGGCAGCTGTTTCTTCAGTATCTGTATCCATTTCCACAAAAGCAAAGCCGCGCATCCGACCAGTTTCGCGATCGGTTGGGAGTTGCACCCGCTTTACAGAACCGTACTCTGCAAAAGCAGCACTGAGGTCTTCTTGCGTTACCTCGTATGATAAATTGCCGACATATATAGACATATGATTGTTTCCAAAATCAAAAGGTGTAGAGATTTAGATTTCGGAGAGAAGCCTGTTAATGTTAAAAACAAACGATATAACCGAATTTTAGTCTCACCCACTATACTAGCGCACTATTGAACTCTCGCACGAGAGCGATCGCGTTGGAATGGGCGTATTGAATACATTTTAGTTAGTGATAAAAGACCTTCGCCATATTTGGTCATGCGGGGTGGAAGTGTGGGACTGCTAGACTGAACTCAAGTATAGTGAATCTTGAGCAGTGCCATGAAATGTCTTTTTTGCGGTCATGACAAACCACATAAACATGGCAAGACAAGTAAAGGCACGAGAGCGCTATTGCTGTCCCAAATGCCGACAAACCTTCACGGAGACGTTTGACACACTTTATTACCGACGGCAAGTCAATGAAGAAGATGTGCGAATTGTGCTGCAATCCCATGCCGAAGGCACTAGTTTAAGAGGTATTAGTCGCATCAGTAATTTAGCCTACGATACTGTAGCTAGTATTGTCCAAGCGGCTAGCCAGAAAGGACAAATGGTACATAATGCACAGGTGCAAGCTGTTGATACTGATGCCATCGCCGCCGATGAACTCTGGTCGATTTGCCCTTAAAAAACAAAAACGCTGTTTAGCAGAGGAGATAGAGGCAGGAGATTGCTGGATAGCGATAAGTTTGGCACAGTAATTCGCTACTTGATTTTATCTGGACGCATAGGCAAGCATACAGACTCCTTGGCAGTGGAATTAGTGATAAATACTCAAGGGAAGACCGATTGTACCGAATGGCATACTGATGCCTGGGGTGGATATGAGCGAGTGCTTCGTGATTTGGAGATAGAGCATTATATCAGTAAAGCCTTAACACAACGTGTAGAGCGAACTAACGGCATTCTGCGCGACTCAAACGGGTCGTTGGCATCGACGACAGAACAAGTTTAGCAAGCTATGGCAGCAGAGTGAGGCAACTTTGAGGCTTATTATTAGCTATTTCAATTGGATCTGGCAGCATACATGCCTGGGAACTACGGCGGCACAGCGAGCAGGATTAACCGATTGTCCTTGGACTTGGAATGACATCGTTACCTATCCCATACTTCTGTAGGGCACGACCGAAACACCCACTGACGTTGCTGAAGAGCGTACCGTAGGGAATTGCAGTGCCAAACAGTTGTACGAACCACGCACCGAGGTAATAGCGGCTAAGCGCAAAGCGCGATTGCTCTTGGTGCGATCGCAAGAGAAGTGCGAAGTACGGGATCTTTGAGCATATTTCAGGATTCCGACGAATTAACAACGAATTGGTTATCTTCAACGACAATTACCGGAATCGGACTCGATTCTAGTACTGCTTGGGAAACCGAACCGACTAAAACTTCATCCCAAGCTCGATGTCCCCGTTTACCGATGACAATCTCAGCCACTCCATATTCTCGCGCCACTCGAACAATAGTTTCTGGAACCGAGCCTTCTAGGGTGATGAATTGATGGCGGATATCTGCTAAAAGACGTTGGGCTTTTTCTTTGAGCAATGCCACTTTTTGAGAATCTTGCCTGCGGATGACGTGCAACACGATCGCTTCACTATCGCTCCGACGGGCAAGTTCTGCGGCTTTTGTTAGCACTTGAGCGGCTAAGGGGGAGGTATCCACGACTGCTAAGATAATAATGCGGCGAGTCACTGCTACCTTTGTCGGGTCAACCTCACCACGCTCCAGTAGTTTCGGCGCAAATGTCGGAATTGCCCAAGCTCCTAGAGGCGCAGTGACCAAAATTGACAGCGCCGCGATCGCCAGAATTGTTTCTCCTCCTTCGATCCCAGATGCTAACGGTAGTGCGCCGATTGCTGCCTGAACGGTTGCCTTAGCAGAATTACCAGGTAAGAGAAATAATCGCTCCCGCCAGTTCCAGTTGCTACCCAAGGTAGACAAGTACCAGCCAATCGCCCGTCCGATTAGGGTTCCAATTATCAGAATCAGTAGCCCTGGAAGTAAAATTTTTCCTAACACTTGCAATTGAATGCTTGCCCCTAGCAAGACAAACAAGACAATTTCCGCTACCACCCATAAACTATCAAACCCACTCCGCAATCGTCGCGCTAAAGGCGGATCGAATGCGATCGCAAAAAATCCGATTGCCATCACAGCCAAGTAGCCAGAGAAAATTGGCAATTTCTCTGCCGCTACCACGAGCAACAGAGCCAAACTTGCCGCTACCAACGTATCTTGTACCGCATTCTGCGTCCAGTTTTGCTTTGTTAGCAGAGATACCAAAAGCCGCGCCGTCAGCAGCCCTAGTACAACTCCCAGCACAATTTGGAAAATAATTTGTAACGGCAGCAGATGCAGCGCGCTTAAAGTTAAACCTCCCGGTAACTTTACACCTGCTGCACTCCCTTGGGAAAGGAATGTCAATAACAGGCTAAATACTAATAGCAGCAAAACATCTGACAGAGCGCTACCCGTCAAAATCGCATCGGGAATTCCTTTGTTTACGCCCCAACCAAGGCTTTTCAATCGCAACATTCCTGGCACGATGACAGCCGGAGACTCTGCCCCAATGATGCAACCCAGCATTAATCCAGTGAGAAAGTCAAACTGAAAAATTGTCATTGCAGCCAAAGCAACAGCTATTGCCTCACACGCCGCTGGTAAAAATCCCAATCGCAGTGCTACAGCTCCCTGTCGGGCTAGCTTTTCCCGATCCAGCCCTAGCCCTGCCTTCATCAAAATCGCCATCACAGCGATCGTTCGCAGAGTGCCAGCTGCCTCCAGAACGCTAGGGCTAATTGCATTTGCCACCTGTGGACCTAAGAAAATCCCCACCAGCACCATGCCTACCAGCGCCGGAATTTTCAAGCGACGAGCAATTTGACCGCCAAAAAAGCCAAATAGCAAAATCCAGATAAAGCTCTCTAACATCGCGCAACTACGGGTTAGTTAACAGTTGAACCGTAACTCGCGTTGGAAAGTTAGATTGGCTAGCGATAGCCCTACCCTTCCGCCGCAAGCCGGAACAGTAGGAGCCATCAGCCTTCTGGTTGTCATGTCAATTTCCAGATGGCAGTTAAGGCGAGCCCCATCACCTCAGATTATTTTTACAATTGTAAAACCATCCCTGCCGTCCATAAGTATATCGAGACACCTAAAACATCAACTACAGAAGTGATATAGCAATCCTATTTGATTCATGAACGAGCAGGCTAGAAGCCTACTTTACAAATCATTTAGAACTGCTATAAAGGGAGCAACAACCTCAGGTCGCATTTCTGACTAACTAACCTAACACTGTGGCAACCAGTGGATTGTGCCTCAAGCAAGTGTGGGATAAACAGCAATATCTTCCCAAGTCCAAGGTTCTGAGGTTAGGTCTGCCCTTTGAGCAGTAGTAGTACCATTACGGGAATGTACCCAAATCCAATTGAAATAGCTCAGGACAAGCCTTAAAGTAACTTTCGTCTGCTCCCAGATTTGCCCAAGCTTACTTTGTCGTCGATGCCACCGCCCTGTTTGCTGCCGGATGATACCATTATGCATAACTTTACAGCTTATTACCGCTTTTTTACAAGATAAAAAAATAAGTTTCTGTCTTTTTTAGAAACTTTAATAAACATGAAAATCACAATAAAAATAACTGTCTTGGGTAAGAAGTCGCTCTGTATGAAGAGTGACTTATTTATTGAAATTAAGTAAGCGTTAAAATATTTGCTACTAAAGTATGTTGATTAGCCTGACCGCCAATTGTGACTGAAAAATGACAAACATCTAACGGCTAGTAATAGATAATATGTAATTGACAATTGCTAGTATCGTTACCAGAGTAGAGAGCGATCGCCGCTCGATTACTCAACGCCTACGTAAAAAGCTAGAAAGAACGCACCCTGAAAGACCTGAGCAAAAGTTAGGTTAATGACACGATCGCATAAGGAGAACTATCATGGTTTGGGACAAAATAGATCGCTCTACACCAGACGAGCAAAGCAACAGTTCTAAAGCCCCCCAAGGTACACCTGGAGAAAGTTCTTACCATCCACCCATCGGCAAGCCACTGACGGATTGGGAGCAACCAGATTATGACGAACTCGATCTATGCATGGAAGTCACAACATATATTTACCAATGGCAACGATCGGGGCTGGGGTAAGAAGTCAGAAGTCGATTGACACTCCTCTAATCCCTTGTCTCCTTGTCTTGGCTCCTCCATGTCTAACATGAAAAACCACTCGCGACCGCATTTAGCCCAAGGTGTACGCTTGCAGTGGGACGAGTTAAGACAACAACATTTACTTCTGATGCCAGAAGGCGCGCTGATGTTAAATTCTACGGCGGCGGCTGTATTGAAGCTGTGCGATGGTAGGCGTACCATTGGAGCGATCGCGCAGCGGTTAAAAACACAATATCGAGGCGAGACACTAGAAGATGACGTGCGCCGCTTGCTGATTCGGCTCAGCGCGCGGGGACTATTAGTCGAGCGCGATTAATCGTGTCGATGCCAAGGAGAAGAATTAATGTCAGAATTCTTACCAGTCAAGACGACGGATAGACCTTTGACTCTGATTGCAGAGTTAACCTATCGCTGTCCCCTGAGTTGTCCCTACTGCTCTAATCCACTCAACTATCACGATAAACACTATCGTCAGGAACTTGCTACTGATGATTGGCTGCGGACGATCCGGCAAGCCCGAAACTTGGGTGTATGGCAATTGGGTTTTTCTGGTGGCGAACCACTGTTGAGACAGGATTTAGAGGTGTTAGTCAAAGCAGCCGCCCAAGTTGAACTTTATACGACTTTGGTTACTGCTGGTACGTTGTTGACATTAGAACGAGCTACGCAGCTTTGTCATGCCGGACTCAACCACATCCAAATTAGCATTCAAGATAGTCGCGCTGCCCAGTCTGACTATCTTGCTGGCATTCGTTGTTTCGAGCAAAAACTCGCTGCAGCACGAATTGTCAAAGATTTGGGTTTACCACTGACGCTGAACTTTGTCTTGCATCGGCAAAACATCGAGCGCCTGGAGGAGATGTTAGAATTATGCGAGCAATTACAAGCAGATCGGGTAGAACTGGCACAGACTCAATACTACGGTTGGGCATTGCATAATCGTGCTGCTTTACTGCCAACACCCCAACAATTAGAACGAGCAGCGCAGATTGTAGCCGTGGCTAAAAAAAGCCGCATTTGCCCGATGGGAATTTTATATGTCATTCCCGACTATTACGAAGATTATCCCAAACCCTGTATGGGTGGTTGGGGTCGTCGGGCTTTGGTTGTGGCTCCCCACGGGGATGTCATGCCTTGTCAAGCCGCCAGTTCTATTCCTGAGATAGAATTTGCTAACGTCCGCGATCGCGATTTAGATTGGATTTGGTTTGAATCGCCTGCTTTCAATCGCTTTCGAGGAACCGACTGGATGAGCGAACCTTGTCGCAGTTGCGATCGCGCCCAAATTGACTTTGGTGGTTGCCGTTGCCAAGCACTACTGTTAACAAATAACGCTGCTGCAACCGATCCAGTCTGCCATTTATCACCCCATCATGACTTAGTAGTCACAGCCAGAGAAGAGGCATTAGAACAATCTCTGCCTTTGGTACATCGCTCCTCGGTTGCATCGCTCGGCGTAAAGGAGGCGTACCATAAGTAGTACCAGCCTCCCACATCAAAGCGCATAGCAAATTGTAAGCGAGTCAATAAACAGAAAGCTCTGTACGTACCATAGAGGGAGTTTTACAATGCAAAACATCCATTCCCAAAGTTGTGTTTAAATGTCGTAAATTTAGTTCAACACTCCAAGGTTCACCAGAAAGCCTGAGAAATTCAAGAGGAGAATATTTGGTCGTCTCTAATAAAGTAGTGATTAAACTCACTCAGTGAGTGCGCAAGCCAGGCATGATAATCTAATAGTAAATTTCTCGCACACTCAAGGTGAAGGGCAAAGTCACAAAATTGACACTAATCAAACCTAAATGCTCTATCGGTGGTAGTTAGGATCGTTCTTATCTACAACCGGACGATCTGAAGCATCCAAATCTAGTTCTTCTCGCCGCACCGTTTCTTCGGCATTGACCATTTCGCGATCGGTTTCCTTTCTAACTCTTACTTCTTCGCGTAAAACAGCTTCCTTACGAATGTCGGGAGTTTCTTCATAGATCTCCATACGTGCAGCTTCACCTTCGCGGAAGTTTGCTTCTCCTGGAGCAACTGGTCTACCAGCATCATTCGGCGTGATCCGCTCGACCACGACTCGTTCTTTTTCTACTGGAACTGAAACTCTTTCTGTTTCAGTTTCAACGCGCTTGCCTATGGAAACTTCTCCGGCTTGACGACGGGTTTTATTCGCAATCAGCCTTTCTTCATACAGCTTGAGCGATTGACGATCTGGCTGGTTCATATCGTACAGATCTGGCTCTTGCTGATAGTTGTAAGTGCTGCGATCGGAATCAACTGTTTTTGCTGCTGGAGCTGTCGAACCTAATGCTGCTGATGATTCTAGGGGGCGATCGCGATAAACTCCCCGCACCCGTTCTTCGTATGCGTCATCAATTTTCAGATCGTCGCTAAACTCTGGTAAGCTTTCCGCTTGCTCTTTCGTAAAGCCGACCGCATAAACGTGTCGCTGGTTTTGGTCAATGCGAGAACGTCCTACTGGTAGCAATACCTGTTTACCAAAAATCCAAAAACCAGTGTCAACAACTAAATACCGGAAACGACCATCTTCATCGACCAAGATATTCTTGACAGTGCCGACTTTTTCATTATCTCTGTCTGAATAAACCTCGTAATCTTTGATATCGTCGCCGTCAAAAGAATCTCGATAATTAGTATCAAAGTCCTCAAGTTTGTGAAGAGCCATATTAATTCCTTCCATTTCATTTAAACTTATTAACCAGACTAAAACTTTATCTGGATAATGTATCTTGCTAGCGATAGAGATAAAATGTTTTCACTGATACAATTACTCTGCCTTTTGATGTAGCTACGTCCAATAAATGACAAGCTAACTAATAAACCAAATAGCTATCAATTTGCGATTGGATATAATTTATTGTTTCAAACTGAAGATAGAAAAAAATAAAAGCTAGGCTCTAGTAATACAGAAAATTAATCGAGTGGTTTGACGTTGCTAAGCAATAGCTGAACGCGATCGCGCCACTCAAAGCAGAGGAATTACACGCACAGGCGCGGGAGATCGTTCAGCCTGATTTCGAGCGATCGGTTTCCCTTGACACACTCTACGTGCCGATCGCCGTGTGAAATTCAATTAAGCAGCGATCGCCGCAATACACTCAATCTCTACCAACACATCTTTCGGCAACCGCGATACTTGCACGCAAGCACGCGCTGGGGCATTTGCTTCATCAAAATGTTGAGCATAAACCGCATTCATCGCCGCAAAATCATTCATATCTTTTAAGAATACGGTTGTCTTCACCACATCCTGAAACTTTGCTCCTGCTGCGGCGAGAATTGCCTCTAAATTTGCCATCACTTGCTTTGTCTGGGCGGTGACATCCCCCGTACCGATAATTTCCCCACTCTGAGGATCGAGGGGAATTTGCCCAGCGACAAATACCATTTGTCCGCTAGCCGCGATCGCTTGATTGTATGGTCCCACGGGTGCGGGTGCGGCATCGGTACGGATGATTTTACGAGTCATAAGTAAGTCAAAAGTCAAAAGTTAAAAGTCAAAATGTCTGGGGCTGATGATGCCAGCTAAATGCATGACAGTCTAGATTGGCGTAAGGTTGGCTGTACTTGTAGAAGTTTGTTCGCCAAATATCACAGTAGAACAACAACTATGTTAAGTAAACCCTACTCACTCGTTAACAAGGGACGAATATTGTAATGACGGTAACGCCAATAATCGCGCAAGATGCGATCGTGATCGAAGCATAAGTTCGTAGGGACTTGCCAAGATTCAAAAATGCCAACACCCTTAGCATCATCTCCAGCTTTGGGTTCGCCTGTTGCCGTAGCAATGAATACTACGCTTAACGTATGCTGGCGCGGATCGCGGTTGGGATCGGAATAAACGTGGAACTGTTCGATTAATTCTACCTGTAACCCGATCTCTTCTTCAGCTTCTCGACGTGCGGCTAGTTCCGCTAACTCCCCATAATCGATAAAACCGCCAGGGATCGCCCAACCGTAAGGAGGATTATGGCGCTCGATTAAGACAATCGGTCGCTGCGGTCGGTCAATTAATTCAATAATGATGTCAACTGTAGGAACGGGATTGCGGTAAGCCATAAAAAATTGGTTTTGCTTCTTAGTGCAAAGCTTGTTATAATCATGAAGCCATGTCACCAGGAGAGGTGGCTGAGTGGTCGAAAGCGGCAGATTGCTAATCTGTTGATGGACTCGTAAGACCCATCCGAGGGTTCGAATCCCTCCCTCTCCGTTTTAAGAATTTACCAGATTTTTGCTGTGGGTGAATTACACCTCATCAACCCATAGCTGAAAGAGAATTGTGGCGATCGCCAATCGCCTCGTTCCTCTATCATTTGGCAAAAATTATTGCGATCGCGGAACTTTATTGCAGGAGAAAATATCTCCGCCATTGGGTAGGTGTAATTAGATCCAGTTTTCTACCCAGTTATGCAAGAATAATCTGCATTAATTTTCAATCGCACAGACGATAAACAACTCTATGAAAACGACCGATCCTGTTTTGGTGAAACGCTTATCAGGTACTCTTGCCCTAGCTACTGCTACTCTCTCGCTCGGTTTTTTGGCTGCGGCTTGTCAACAAACCACAACAACTAGCAGCACGCCCCAAACCACAACTGCCGATTCTGCTCCGGCAACAGCTCCGGTTGCAACAGATGTACAAGCTAGCACGCAAGCACTAAAGCTTGGCTCTCTTCTCCCCGCCACGGGCGATCTCGGTCCCATCGGACAACAAATGTCGGGTGCTGTTCCCTTAGTCATCGAGACAGTCAATGCTTGCGGTGGTGTTAATGGCGCTCCCGTATCCTTAGTGGCAGAAGATGACGAAACCGATCCGCGTAAGGGTGCGGCAGCGATGACGAAACTAGCAAACGTCGATCGCGTAGCAGGTGTGGTTGGTTCTTTTGCCAGTAGCGTTTCTAGCGCGGCTGTACCGATTGCCGTGCGCAATAAGGTGATGCTGATCTCGCCTGGTAGTACTAGCCCTGTCTTTACAGATAGAGCCAAGAAAGGTGAATTTAAAGGCTTTTGGGCGCGGACAGCTCCCCCCGATACCTACCAAGCCGAAGCCTTGGCTCAATTAGCGAAAAAACGAGGTTTTAATAGAGTCTCCACAGTAGTAATTAATAACGACTACGGTGTAGGTTTTGAAAGAGCTTTTGTCCAAACTTTTAAAAATTTAGGTGGAACTATAGTTAACGAAAAGAATCCGACTCGCTACGATCCCAAAGCTACGACGTTTGAGACTGAAGCGGCGGCGGCTTTCGCTGGCAAACCCCAGGCAGTAATTGCCGTGATGTACGAAGAAACAGGTAGCATATTACTAAAATCTGCCTACGAGCAAGGATTAATGCAGGGAGTACAGGTAATGCTCACCGATGGGGTGAAGTCTGCTACCTTCCCAGGAAAAGTTGGCAAGAAAGATGACGGTAAATATATTGTGACTGGGGCGATTGGGACTGTGCCTGGTGCAGATGGCAAAGCACTGACAGCGTTAACCCAACTGTGGAAACAAAAGAAAAATCAGGCAGTTGGGGAATACGTCCCTCAAGCTTGGGATGCCACAGCACTACTCGTCCTCGCCGCCCAAGCAGCCAAGGCAAATACTGGCGAAGCAATTGCCAGTAAACTACGGGAAGTTTCTAACGCTCCAGGGACGGCAGTTACTGACGTATGCAAAGGTTTAGAGTTATTACGCAAAGGTCAAGATATCAATTATCAAGGCGCTAGCGGTAATGTCGATGTCGATGCCAACGGTGATGTTGTCGGAGTCTATGACGTTTGGACGGTCAAAGACGACGGTACTCTAGGTACGATTGGTAAAATTAGCCCGCAATAATTCAGCGATCGGTTAACGATGACCGATGTAGAGACGTTACATGTAACGTCTCTACTATTTTTAGAAGCCAGGGAAGTTATAGCCGACTCCTAGTAGTAGACCGATAGAAGTCTCGTCAAAAAAGGCAACGTTTACCCCAGCCGTAGCAGTGAATTGATTGGTGAGGGGAAAATCTACCCCACCAGTCAGTAAAAAGTCGGTTTGACTGTCATCGCCAGAGGCGATCGCAACTCCCCCACCTATATAAGGAGATATGGGTAACGCAGCATCTATGACATCGACTCCTGGCAAAGAAATATCGTAAGTTAGGGGAATCAGAAAAACCGTATCTCCCCCAAAGACAGCAGACGGACGTAATGAGAAGTTAGCAGGCAGTCCAATTTTGCTAATTACTGCAAAGTTAGAGTCGCCTAAATCCGTGTCTCCATCCAAGCCTATATTAGCGGCAATGCCAACATAGCTAGAACCACCAAGGACTGCGCGTCCCACATCAGCGCTATCGACTTGGGCGATCTGGGAATTATCAATTTTTGTCGTTTCTAACTGTGGAATTGCAGCAGGCTCAGTAGTCAGAGTCGTAGCTGAAGTCACAGACGTTCCTGGCATCGGGACGACACGCTCTGGAGGTTGTGCAGGTTGGTTTAACTGTAAGCGATCGCGATCGTACGTCTGAGCTTGAGCAGATAAACTCCAACCGAATACGGTCAAGCTCGCAACACCGAACACCAACGGCAAATGACGAGAAAAAAGCATATTTGCGTTCACTCCTAGCAGATTTTATGCCGAAAACTTGCATAATTCACTCTATCTATTAGTTATTAGCTCTAGCTTTTTAGGATTTGTCAATGTTTGTTTGTCATTTGTCATTTGTTACTGATAACTGGTCACTGGTCACTGGTCACTGGTCACTGGTCACTGATAACTACTCCCGGCTTCCCAAAGTAGCAACTGCGGCAGCGAACTGTTGCGAAATGAAAGGTAAGATCTGACGATTTTTGCTGTGGGCGCGACCTTCGGTAAATACGACTAATAAGTATGGTCGCAAATTAGGAATTTCTATATAAGCAGCATCGTGCCGGACTTGACTCGTCCAGCCAGCTTTTGCCCACAGTTGCGCTTCTGGGGGTAATCCGCCACCTAAAAAACCCGTAATTTGGTCTTCGTCATTATCTGTCGGTAAATCGGCAGGATTAAGGCTGCGCTTGAGTAAACTCATCATCGCCTGCGATCGCCCGCTAGACACCGCTACCCCACCTACAATACTGTGTAACAATCTTGCCGTGGCATTAGTCGTCAGCATATTGCGATTGTCCATCAACTCCCCCAGAAACGCCCGTTCGCGCCCGTAGGGACCATCACACCAAGTTTTTTGATTGACGTTGATTGTCGCCATCTCCTCCCAACCGAGAGATTGATAGTAGCGATTGACGATGTTGCGTTGAGTTTTCCAAGTCTCAAAAGGCGCAGCTGGGAGTTCGGGACCGCTAGTCGTACCGCTGAGAACGTCAACGATTAAACTAGTTGCATCATTGCTAGAATCGGCAATCGCATCGCGCATGGCGCGTTCGATCTCCGGCGAAGACCCAACCATGCCTTTTTCTAGCCATTCTTGTATCGCCACCAAATAAAATAGTTTGACGATACTAGCAGGATAGATTCGTTCCACACCGCGATAGCTATACCCCCGCACTGGAAAATTCCAGAAGGCTTGGGGACTCAAAGCACCACCTGTATTGACGGGGACTGGAGGATCGTAGACAATCCACGTCAGAGCAATTTGGTTACGTGCCAAAGCGGGAAATTCTGCCCAAGTTGTTTCTAAAACGCGATCGCCCAAATTTTCTAGTTGTTCGTCTTTGCGGAAAAAAAATGTCATAGCGAGGACAAGGGAGACAAGGAGGACAAGGGAGACAAGGAGGACAAGGAGGACAAGACTAATTCGCAATTCGCAATAAAGGAAATTTCTCGCCTCTTAGATCTTGCAACAAATGACTAATGACTAATGACCAATGACAAATTTAGAACAATTACAAGCTGGAATTGAATATCAGTGCCTCAGTCCTCTAAATATATATGATTCTCCTCAGTGCGATCGCTTGGCAACTCAAGCAGCAGATGGAAGACATTTACAAGTTACGACTATGCCTGACAACCCGTCAGCAATTGAGGTGTGTTTGTGTGAAGATGATTATCCAGGTTGGCTGCTCGGATCTGACATCCAAAAATTAGCTACAGCCAAGTCTCCTTATCAAGCGATCGCTCTTTCTATTACAGAAATTAAGCACCGCTTGCCAAAAGTTATTGACTATGCATGTCAAGCGATGCAGCAACCCAATTACTATTTATGGGGTGGAACATTAGGACCCAACTATGACTGTTCTGGCTTGATTCAAGCCGCATTTGTTTCGGTAGGTGTTTGGTTGCCTAGAGATGCCTATCAACAGGAAGCCTTTGTAGAGACAATTTCTGAAGTGGAACTTTCACCAGGAGATTTAGTATTCTTCGGGACGGATAAGAAAGCTACCCATGTGGGACTTTATTTAGGCACTGGATCTTATATACATAGTTCTGGGCAAAAAATGGGGCGCAACGGTATTGCGATCGATCGCTTAACGGCAGAGGGAGACGAAATTAGTTGGTTGTACTTTCAACAGCTACGTTCCTACGGCAGAGTCGTTAAATGTTACGAGGGAATTCGGAATTCAAAAGTCAAAAGTTAGAAGTCAAAAGTCAAAAATGAGGAGACAGGAGACAAGTCACAAGTCAAAATTAACTAACCACTAATCACTAACTGCTAGCCACTAGCCACTACTAACTACTCATGATCGTTTCCGATAGCTTAACTCAATCCAATGGGGCGATTGCCTCATATAAACTAGACGTTTCGGTGGTCGTACCAGTTTACAACGAGGTGGAGAGCATACCTCATTTGCTGGAGGCGATCGCTTCTACTATGAAAGCAAGTGGTCTAACATACGATATTATTTGCGTCGATGATGGTTCCAAAGACGGTTCGGCGGATTTCCTCAAGCAACAAGCAACAGAACGCACCGATTTAAAAGCTGTCTTGTTACGACGCAACTACGGACAAACAGCAGCAATGGCGGCTGGATTTAAATATGCTACAGGGAAAGCGATCGTCACTCTGGATGCAGATTTACAAAACGATCCGGCGGATATTCCGGCTTTACTTGCCAAACTCGATGCGGGCTATGATTTGGTAAGCGGTTGGCGCAAACAACGACAAGATGCGGCTTTAACTCGCTTACTTCCTTCTAAAATTGCTAATAAACTCATTGGCATGACAACAGGTGTCAAGTTACACGACTACGGCTGTTCTCTCAAAGCCTATCGGTCGGAACTCGTAGCCGATATGAATCTCTACGGAGAATTGCACCGCTTTCTACCCGCTTTAGCATTTATTGAAGGGGCGAGAATTGGCGAAATGCCCGTGAGACATCACGCACGACGGTTCGGTCGTAGCAAGTACGGGTTGTGGCGGACGTTTCGCGTCTTGATGGATTTGCTGACAATCTCCTTCATGAAGAAGTTTCTCACCCGTCCCATGCACGTATTCGGTCTGTTTGGGCTGCTGTCTCTAGTCTTGGGTACGGCGATCGGGCTATATTTGACTTTCTTAAAATTAGGTTTGGGTCAAAGTATTGGCAATCGTCCCTTATTGATTTTGTCTGTCTTGCTATTCATCACTGGGGTACAGTTGTTTTGCTTCGGGCTACTGGCAGAACTTTTGATGCGGACGTACCATGAATCTCAAGGTCGTCCAATCTATCGCGTGCGAGAGGTCGTAGGTCATAATGTTAAGTAAAGTAAAAATATTTGGTGTAGAGGCGTTACATGTAATGTCTCTACACCGAACGATCCCTACTCCCTAAAATTGAACCTTGAACGTTTTTCTGAAATTCGATCGCAGTTTGCGGCGAAATTTGCTGATTTTATTCTGTGCTGGGCTGAGTTTCTGGTCTAGTCTGACAGCATTACTGCCCGTTCTGCCCCTTTATATCGAGGATGTCGGGGCGAACAAGCAACAAATTGGCATGGTGATGGGTTGTTTTGCCATTGGACTGTTATTATTTCGTCCTTGGTTGGGACAGCTTGCCGATCGCCGCAGTCGTAAGCTGGTGCTATATATCGGCACGGCTGTAGTCGCGATCGCCCCTTTAGGTTATTTAGTCATTACATCTTTGCCTTTATTGATGGCACTGCGGGCATTCCACGGGATCAGTATTGCCGCTTTCACCACGGGCTACAGCGCCCTAGTTGCCGATATTGCACCCCCCCAACATCGCGGTGAAGTTATCGGCTATATGAGTTTAGTGACCGCGATTGGTATGGCAGTGGGACCCGCCATCGGCGGTTTTTTACAAGCTGGGGCTGGCTATGCACCCCTCTTTCTCCTCTCGGCAGGGTTGGGATTTTTGGGCATCTTGTTTACTTCCCAAGTCTACAATCCACCGATCGCGAAAGTGACAACCGAAAGTCCTTCAGCAGATCGGTTTTGGAGTTTATTATTCAGTCCGCGACTGCGTATCCCCGCGATTGTTTTATTACTAGTTGGTTTGGCTTTCGGTACTTTAAGTACCTTCGCGCCCCTATTTATTAAAGCTACCCAAGTCGATTTAAACGCAGGATTATTTTACACCGCAGCCGCGATCGCGAGTTTTGTCGTGCGCTTGACTACGGGACGAGCTTCCGACCGTTACGGCAGGGGTTTATTTATTTCCATTAGCTTGATTCTCTACTCGGTATCGATGCTGCTGCTATGGCAAGCTACCAATGCCAGTATGTTTTTATGGGCAGCAATCATCGAAGGGGCTGGGGCAGGAATGTTATTGCCTACCATTGCTGCACTACTGGTAGACCGCGCCCAGCCAGACGAACGGGGTAGAATCTTTGGTGTGTGTATGGTGGGGTTCGATGTGGGAATTGCGATCGCGGGTCCCTTCTTAGGTTTAATTGCCGAACAAGTCGGTTATCGAGCGATGTTTGGTGCGTCTGGCGGGTTAACTTTCCTCGCTTTACTCATCTTTTTGACCCATTCGAGCAAAAGTTTTCCAGCCTCTTTACGTTTCGCCTTGGGCAGGGGTCAGGATGCATACGCATTAAAATAGGGGCGCATAACCAAAGTAGGGGCGCACAGCTGTGCGCCCCTACAAACCGATAAATCAAAAACGGGCGAGGAGGGATTCGAACCCCCGACACCGTGGTCCGTAGCCACGTGCTCTAGTCCACTGAGCTACACACCCTTGCCAGAAACTTATAGTAACACACACTTTGACTAAATGACACAAGAAAATTTTTCTGCTGCTAATTTGACTCATCTGGATCGGCAAGGGCAAGCTCAGATGGTAGATGTTTCTGCCAAACAGCCAACAGTTCGAGAAGCGATCGCCTCTGGTAGAGTGAGGATGCAAGCAGATACTTTGGCAGCGATTCAAGCTGGCAACGCCCCCAAAGGTGATGTCTTGGGAACGGCAAGACTAGCCGGAATTATGGCAGCCAAGCAAACATCAAATCTCATTCCCCTGTGCCATCCCTTACCCCTACAAAAAGTCGAAGTTCAAATTACCCCCGATCCCGAACTTCCTGGCTATCAAATTACAGCTACAGTCAGAACCAAAGCCGAAACGGGTGTAGAAATGGAAGCACTCACCGCCGTTTCCGTCGCTGCTTTGACACTTTACGACATGGCAAAAGCCCTAGAAAAATCGATGCAAATTGAAGCAATACATTTGGTTAGTAAGACGGGCGGGAAATCGGGAGATTATGCGGTAATAGGTAATGGATAGTTGATAGCTGTGTGGTGCGTGAAATACTTACGACTCCCTAGTACGGGCGCACAGCCGTGCGCCCCTACGACTTACGACTTATAATCACCTCTCCCCGCCGATTTTTCTGCCTCCCTTCTGGGTTATCAGCACCGTTAGATTTTGTATTTGGGGCGATGGGTTGTTTTTCACCCCAGCCCTTGGGTGTCATGCGGCTACCGTCAATATCAAAATTCTGCGCTAAATAGTTTTTGACGGCTTCCGCCCGCTTCTGAGAAAGCACTTGATTGTAAGCATCGCTACCCTTACTATCTGTATATCCGTTGATAGTCACGGGTGCTTCAGCATAGTTTTTCAGTAGTAAACTCAGTTTTTGTAGCGTTGGTTTAGCGCTAGGACGAATATTCGATTTATCGAAATCAAATAAAATATTTTCTGGTAAATTAATCCGAATACCCGCGCTCGTTTCTTGGGCTTTTAAGTCTGTCAAAGCTTTTTGAATAACTGTTTGCGTTGTTTGAGTCGATCGCACAACTTCTAGCTGGGTGACAGAAGCACCGGATTGATGGGGTTGTTCTAATTGAGTTACAGCGATCGCCTGTGGTTCTTCTAAAGTTGTAATTACATTTGTGGTGGACTGCTGTTGAGTCTCTGTAACACCACGATTGCTAGCCTGCTGGCTGTCACAAGCAATAGTTAATGTTAACAACAATCCAGCGAACCACCGCACATTCACAATTCCGTAGCTTGCTTCTCCGAAGGAGTATTCCGAATTCCGAATTCCGAATTCTTCCCTCATTTTCCTTCACCCTGAAGCGGGATATTAAAGGTCATCTTCGGGTTATTGCTAAAATTTTCATTGCCACCAAATCTATTATTTGTAGTTAAGGTCAAAGTAGTTGCACCAGGGGCAATTCGACCGTTGAAAACAAATTTTCCTTTAAGGGTCGTGTTGGGGTCAATTCTAATATCTTCGTTGTTCGGTGGTTCTACCAGATTGTACTGATTCCCTAAGTATTACAGTTGTACTTACATGGATGAGAGACAAGCTCGTTTTTGATAATGCCAATAACGTGCGGTCGCTTGATGA